>CANCKV010000456.1 GCA_947378615.1 Chitinophagaceae bacterium
GTCTTTATTTTTAAGTAAATATTCAATAATTGATATTTATTTAAAAATCAAGTTTATTCTTTCTACACGAAATGGATTTATTTTGATGTTTTGATTTAACTCTTAAATTATTGGCTTAGTGACAAATAGATTCCCTTTTTTCTGCTTTAAGAAGTTACCTATTCTTCTGTTAATTACCTTGATCATATTTCAAACTCAATTGTATGCCCAAAACTATGCTGACGGTTCTGGAAAAGGTAAACTTCAGAAAGGAATTTTTTGGCTTTCTTGGAGTCCAGGAAGTAATAATCTGATATCTTATCCTGCTGGAAGTACTACAACTAATTTGAATGCAGGTGAATATGTGTGGCAATTTACTCCTGGAGTAAAAATTGTTGCCACAGTTGATAGTATTGTGGGGCCTAATAAGGATAGATTGGCAAGTTATACGCCGGGTACTTATTCATCGGATGGATTGGGAGAGTTGTATCCTGTTGGTGGTGCATGGGGAGGAATACCAAATAGTGGACTTGTTGATGGTGTTTATGGGAGTACTGTTAGTTTCAATATTAAAGTTGATTTACAAATGTACATCAATGGTGTATGGCAAAGTATTGCATATCCTGGAATGGTAGTCGGTGATGCCGAATCTCTGGCTAGTGATAAGAATTCTGGCATTGTGGAATATCTAGAAGCCTCACTTGTTCAACCAAATTCTTCTGGCAATTACTTGATTTTCGGGATGGTTATTGGGATAGTGCATCTGTTGCGTCTAATTATTTGATTACTATTACGGATAAGGGGAGGCGATTTGTAGATTCAATGAAAGGTTGGAATGCAAACGAAAGTGTTCAAGCTGTTATGTATGCAAAAAATGCTTATAGCCTTCGACAAGTTAAGTCAAGGGGACAGGGTATTACGGCTGTTGCAGTTGGAATAGTTGCACCTTTCGATTTTGGCGATGCCTTAGCTAGTTTTGGTAATGCTGGGAGTTATATGGGGACTGTAAATTATAATACACTCCCTGACCTTACAGATGGATTATATACTGCTGTGAATATGCCTCAAATTTATATTACCCCTTACACTAACCTTTATCTCGGCACAAATAATACCGACCCCGATGGTACTCCATCCTATAGTAATTCGGCGACTTATGACAATGTTCATGCTAATAATGATGAGGATGGTTTTAATTTGGCTACGCAACCAATCATTGGTGTAAATAATAATACTAATGTTAAGTTTATTGTGAAAGCCTCAAATAAGGGAAATACGAATGCAACGGTTTATGGTTGGGTAGATTTTAATAGGGATAGCTTATTTTCTGCGAATGAATCTGCAGTTGCTACTTTACCTGCAGGAACAATTGATTCTTCAATTGAACTTGTTTTCAATTACAATAATTATAAAAATAGTATCAAAATGGGACCCACCTATGCTAGGTTTAGGGTAACTACCACTCCTCTTATTGATTCTGTTAGTACACTTGTAGATGAAAGAAGTATTAATATTGCCCTTGATGGAGAAACTGAAGACTATAAATTAAATGATATTGTTTTAGGAAAAGCACTGCCTGTGGGTGTAAAGGATATTGATTCGACTCCTATCAATAAGAGTGTGACTACGAATGTAAAAGCTAACGATGGTGCCATCAATGCAAATGATACGGTTAAAATTTACACACAACCATTAAATGGAACAGTAGTCATTGATAACAAGGGAAAGGTAGTTTATACTCCAAATCCTAACTATACAGGAAAGGATGTATATTATTATACAATCACTAACTTGGATACCTCCACTTCTACTCCAATAATGGTGACAATCTTTGTAAAGCCTGTTGGGATAAATGATTCTGCTATTATACAAATGAATAATTCTATCCATATCAATGTTAAGGCGAATGATAGTGCAAATGGATTGAATGATACCCTTGCAATTTTGGCTCCACCAAAGAATGGTGTTGCAGTAGTCAAACCTGATGGAACCATATTTTATAATCCTAATACAGATTTTTCGGGCAATGATACACTTACCTATACTTTAATGTCGGGAGATAGCGTGTTTTCTACACCTGTATATGTGTATTTGACGATAGTTAAGCATAAAGCAGATGTGGTTATTAAAAAACTATTGAATACATCTGGTAAATATTATTCTGGCAAATCAGTTGATTTTTTATTAATTATTACTAATAATGGACCCGATAGTGCAACTGGAGTAATTGCTTTAGATACACTTCCGTCTAACCTTGGAATAGCCACTAATTTTACAACTAATTATGGAAGCGCTACTTATAATCCTTCCTCTTCATCGGTAAGTTGGAATGTTGGTGTTTTACCAAAGAATCAGATAGATACGCTCACATTTTCGACACAAATAATCAGTGGTTCTTCACTTACGAATACTGCATTTGTTAAAGGAAAAGAAGCTGACACTGACACTAGTAATAATAGAAGTACTATCACACCTATGATTATTGTTCCTATTCCTACAGGTGTAATGGATATTGACAGTACAAATATTAATAATCCTATTACTATCAATGTTAAGGCGAACGATGGAACACCTGCTAAATTGGATTCGATTACAGTTGCTACTCCTCCAAATAATGGGAAGGCAATTGTGAATAAGGATAGTACAGTAACGTATCAACCTAGTCCGGGGTTTGCTGGAAAGGACTCGTTTACTTATACCTTATATTCTCCTGATAGTCTTGTTTCTAAACCTGTGACAGTGACTATTCTCGTGAAGCCTGTTGGAATTACAGATGTGGATTCTACTCCGATGAATACGGGAATAAAAATTTTTGTCAAGGCAAATGATAGTGCGAAGGGATTGAATGATACCCTAGCTATTTTGAATCCTCCTAAGAATGGTGTGGCAATCGTAAAATCCGATGGAACGATATTTTATACTCCTAAAACAGACTTTGTTGGAAATGATACGCTTACCTATACGTTGATGACAGGTGATAGTGTTTTCTCTTCACCAATATTTGTATATATTACCGTATTTAAGGCAAAGGCTGATGTTGTAATTACTAAATTGTTAAATACAAAGGGTAAATATGTTATTGGTAAATCAGTAGAATTTTCATTGGTGATTACCAATAATGGACCTGATAGTGCTACGGCTGTAGTGGCATTTGATACACTTGCTAATAATCTTGGTGTACCTTCGAATTTGACTACTAAAAATGGAAGTGCTAATTATATTCCTTCCTCTAGTTCTATCAATTGGAATGTGGGCGTATTACACAAGAATGAAATAGATACCCTCACATTTACAACGCAAATAATTAGTGGTACAGCGATAAATAATGCTGCAAACATCGAAGGAAAAGAATTGGATCCCGACACTAGCAATAACAGAAGTACTATCAATGCTATTATCGTTCTAATTCCTACAGGTGTTAAGGATATTGACAGTACGAATATTAATAATCCAATTACTATCAATGTCAAGGTGAACGATGGAATACCTGCTAAATTGGATTCGGTTACTGTTGCTACTCCTCCAATTAATGGAACGGCAATTGTAAATAAGGATAGCACTGTTACTTACAAACCTAATCCTGGATTTGTGGGTAAGGACTCATTTACCTATACTTTATTTTCCCCTGATAGTCTTGTTTCTAAACCTGTGACGGTGACTATTTTCGTGAAGCCTATTGGAGTAACTGATTTGGATTCTACTCCGATGAATATGGGAATCAAAATCTATGTCAAGTCAAATGATAGTGCGAAGGGAGTAAATGATACGCTTGCACTATTTTCACAACCAAAGAATGGTAC
>CANCKV010000457.1 GCA_947378615.1 Chitinophagaceae bacterium
CATCGTTTACATTCCATCACTTTAAAAACTCATATTTCATAATTCATATTTCATATTTCTCTTATCCCTTATCTTTACACGATGCAAATAATATCAGCTACTTACGTTACTTCATCACCCGATGTTGCCTTATGCCCTCCTGCAGATAAGCCTGAATACGCTTTTATTGGCAGAAGCAATGTGGGGAAATCATCCTTAATCAACTCAATCTGCAAGCAACAACGACTTGCTAAAACCTCATCCTCTCCTGGAAAAACCCAACTAATCAATCATTTTGCCATAGAGAGCACCTCAGGAAATAAGGGACCTAGAACAAAATGGGGGCTTGTAGATTTACCAGGTTATGGTTATGCAATCATCTCTCAAAGCACCCGTAGAAGATGGGAGCAAATGATAGAAAACTATCTTAGAAAAAGAGAAAATCTAATCAACGTATTCGTTTTGATTGATAGCAGGCATAGTCCACAAAAAAAAGATTTAGAGTTTTTGACGCAATTAGCAAAATGGGAAATACCCTTTACAATTGCATTTACTAAGGCAGACAAAGAAAAGCCGGGTGCTGTGGAACGTAATGTAAAAGCATTTCTAGACGCAATGCGGGAAACATGGCAATTTCTTCCCCAAAGCTTCGTGACTAGTGCTACAAAAAATCAAGGAAGGGAAGCAATATTGGAATTTATAGAAAAATATAATAGTGAATGGGCAGAGGCTCAAAAACAAGGATTGGTGTAATAATTAAGGGTAGTAAGTTCGTACAATACTTACTACCCTTAATTATTTGTGTTTATTATGATGATTTTAAGTGACCTGCACTAGCCTCAAGCATCTCATAGAATTCTTCTCCATATTTACGAATCAACGGCTCTTTCAGAAATACATATACTGGCACTTTTAGTTTATTACCAAGGGTACACGCAGCATCACATAAACCATATCTAGGTTCATAATTGACATATTCCATGTCGGGATCAAGTTTGCTTTCAGAAATCCTAATAGGAAACAGGTGGCAGCTAACTGGTTTTTTCCACCCAATTTTACCCTCATTATATGCCTTTTCAAAACTGCATTGAATAGTTCCACTTTTGTCCTTATAACCATACGCACACAATGCACCGTTGATAGTAGGGGTAACCCAACCAAACTCATCATCATACAAATATTTCCCTTGTGTTTTAATGGCATCTAATCCTTCTTTGGTAAGATAGGGTTTTACAATTTCCAAGTATTTGTCAATCTCATCTTTTTCCCAATCCTCTATTGGTGCACCGGCATCACCATCCTCGCAGCACCCCCCTTTACATTTGGAAAGATCACAAACAAAATGTTCTTCCAAAACTTCATCACTAATCAATTTATTGTCTATTGCAATCATATCTTTTTAATTTATCTTTTACCACTAGGATCACGGGGATATTACAAGGAACACAAGGACTTTATTTGTATCTCCCAATACTATTCGCAAAACCTATCACTCATTACTCATAATCCATCACTTTCTTTAATGGTTTTTCCACTTAAATGTATTGACAATATGTTTCATGTCTATCAGTAAAAAGTCATTCACAACAGCAAGAGAATCTTCATTTGGTGTTGCATCAAAATACAAAGCCCCCCTTAGAAAATGTTTGACTGAATCAGTCACAAAAAACTGATTTGCAGTAGCTACGTTCCCTCCTACCTTAAAGAAAATTCCATGAATATTATTGGGGGTATTTATTAAGGAATCATCTATTGAAAGCGCCTTACTAGTATGTTTATTAGTTAAAGTAAAGGCGTCGTTGATGAGTTTATCAAGCTTATTAACTCCCACATCTTTATAGCTGACATATATCCGACCAGAAAATTGAGGGAAGTCGATATTAATCCACCAAGGATTTTCAGTTGCTTCTTTAAAGAAGGTGGAGTCCTTTACAATGTTGGCATAGACCGGGTATTCAAAGGTATATGGATAGCCAGGCTGGTTAAAAACTTGATATTCTTTTTTAGGCAAGTCTATCTTAAAATAACCTCTTGGTTTAGGGACAAAGGGACTGTTGCACGAAAGAAACATTGCGAAAACTCCTATCGCTAGAACCTTTATGCAAAGACCTGTTAGGTTTTTAAAACCTGACAGGTCTAAATTTATATGCTTTAAGTAATCATTTAATCTGTTTGACTCCATCATTTAATTTTTGCTCTGGTCTTTTTTTTATACCTAATTATTTTGTGACTTGATGCTTACTTTAATTTTCAATAATCGATTTCTTTCCACTTCCAATATTTCAAGTATGAAATCGTTTGTTGGTATTATTTGTCCTACTTCTGGAATTTCGCCTACTATCTCCAATACCAATCCTGCTAAAGAATCACTTTCGCCTTTTATCTCTTTAAAAATATCTGGGTCAAGTTGCATGATCTTACAGACATCGTTAAGCATTGTTTTACCTTCAAAAATATAATTACTGTCATCTACTTTGCTAAACCCCATTTCTTCTTCATCAAATTCATCTTTAATATCTCCTATAATTTCCTCTAGAACGTCTTCCAAAGTAACAATACCACTTGTGCCTCCAAATTCATCTACCACCACTGCAAAATGGATTCTTTTACTTTGAAATTCTTTTAAGAGGTCTTCAATCATTTTTTTCTCATGAACAAAGAAAGGAACACGAAGCAATTTATGCCAATCAAAGTCAGCGCCTTCATTAATGTAAGGTAATAAATCTTTGGTGTGAATCATTCCAATCACCTTATCTAGGTCTTCATTATAGACTGGCAATCTACTATAATGCAATTCACCAGAAAGATTGATTAGTGTAGTAAAATCAGTGGATTTTTCAATACCATGAACATCAATCCTAGTCTTCATGATTTGTTTCACTGTGATATCCCCAAACTTCACAATTCCCTTTAAAATATTTCGTTCATCTACAGATGAACTACTTTCGGTATCATGATCGATTGCATTATCAAGTTCTTCAAGATTGTAAGTGCCTTTCTTTTTTGTAATCATACTTTCAATGACGTCGCTGTATTTTACAAACCATTTACTCGCCCTTTTTAAGACCAAGTAAATAAATTCTATAATCAACCCAACATCGTTTGCAAACCGAATATTGTTTTGAGCGGCCATAACTTTTGGCAAGACTTCACAAAAAAGAATTAACGTAGTTGAGATAGCCACCAACTTAATAATGACTTCTAGCCATAACAAATCCACATTTTCGAGAGAAAGGAAATTACCCAATAATATATTTGAAAGAATAATGATGGCAATATTAATAAAACTGCTTGCTATGACGAGACAACCGAGTAGTACTTTAGGGTCTTCCAATAATACAATAATCCGCTTATAGCTACCTTGTGTTTTTGTTTTAAGTACGCTGATATCCCTGTGTGTCAAAGAGAAATAGGCCACTTCTGCACCACTAATAACGAATGATAGGAAAAGAAGAAAAAAGAGAGCAAATATCATAGACGTGGAAATCTGTCCATTGATAACTGCAAGAGACTGAATTTGAAGAAAAAGTAAATGATTAATTTCCGAATAATATTCCAAAATTGGGTGTTTAAATGAAAAATACATCGAATATGAGTTACTAGTTTTTGTTTCTTAATGAACAAATATCAAATGTGTTACCATACAAAAATATCTTATTAATGTAAACTACAAGTTAAAAAATGTAAAATCATCTTTGATATTAATGTTGAAAATATGCTTAAATCAACTTTATTATATAAAAGTATAAAATTTAAGCCTGTTCTTCAATAATTTAGTAACAATAAGTACCAAACATT
>CANCKV010000458.1 GCA_947378615.1 Chitinophagaceae bacterium
ACCCCTGCTGCACGTTAAACTAGCGTGTCCTTGCTTAGGCTTCTGTAGTTCTCTTGACTTTGTAAAATAGTGGTTTGTAAGCCCATTATAAATTATTGCTTTTTTGCAACCTGACACTTGAGGATAGGTATGGTAGCAACAAATCGAGAAAGATTCATTTGTTTTGTTTTAATATGGTACATTGCAGGATAATTAGTCTCTTTTAAAACAGAAACATTGAAAGAACAAGCCAAGTTTGAGTTATTGAGTATAGATATTGATGAGGAATATTTTCTAAAAAAGATGAAGCCATCTGAGGTTCCAAATAGCAATGATTATGAATGGAAGTATCATTTTAAATTTGACTTCCTGCCCTATAAAGAAGGATTTGATTTAGTTATTGTAAATATGTCGTTTGATTTACTACTCTCTACTGATTTAGAGGCTGATCCAATCACCTATTTATCACTTAGAAACAGTTTTAGGGTTACTAGTAACTTGAGTAATGCGGGTAAAGTGAAAACTTTGCTCATATTCATTGATATGACCAATTGCAATATACAAGGCATCGTTGCAGAGCGATACAATGATACATTAATGTCGCAGTTTATACCCCCACAATTGGCGGGAACTGATTTTTCGGAAGAACTTTTAAATACTGTAATAAATGAGTGGAAATTTTGAAGATAAAGAAGTTGCGCAGGTTAAGCTGAAAAGTATAGCTGTTACAAAATATAAACTAGATCATTCTTATTCTAGAGGAAAAGAAATTAGAGAAAAGGACTGTGGCTGGAGCTGTGGGGTAAATTGGGATATTAATACTACAGCAATTGACTGGGATGAGTTAAATATTTATATTCTTCTGAACCTGTATAGAAAGAAAGACAATTTCAGCATCGTAACTCTGCATACCACTACGACTTATAAAGTAAGTAAGGCTCATTCATTTAATATGAAGTATTCAATTTTGGTAGAAGTATGCAATCAGGTGATGGCACAAACACAAGGAATGTGGCGGGTAAAGGTGCAAAATCCGTGTTTAAGTCGATTAGTTTTGCAAGCTTATGATTTAATTTTGTCAATGGAAACAGATTTTAAAAGGTTGATTTATGAGCAATGGGAATAAATACAAATTCTAATACCATACAGAAAATAAACAAAGCAAAAAATGAATCAGATTGTAAATAAAGAATACATATAAACACCCATTTCATTGAAAGAAAGAATCTTATAGGCACAATACTACAACTATAGTGCGTTAAATTTGGAATTGATTTTACAATATGATCATAATGAAAAGAATAATTATCAGTTAAAAAAGGACTGCCAATTTTTTAAATGGTGAAATTGGTGAAGGTGTCTGAAATAGAATTTTAGGATTTTGCGAAGAGGAGGATTTGAGTATTTTCATGGATGAGACGCCTACGGCATTACAGAGGAGGGTGGCTGGACTGCGATTTGTAATAATATGAAATAAGATTGTTGACAGTTTTTAAAAAAGTAACGAAAAGTCCAAAAAGAGTCATGAGCTAGACCCTTATTTTCATGGAATATTTTATATTTTGTTATTCATGAGCTAGTGGGGCAATTAAAAGATTTTTTCCATTGTCATACATATTCCTAAGGAGTAACAAACGTTTTCTTTTCCGTCCATCCAAATTCTTTCTATTAAAATATGGCTTACCATTACTTTTGTAGCAATGGCAAAAGAAAAGGACTCTAAAAAGATATTTGATATCTCCTTAATAAAACGTTTATTTCATTTCGTTCGTCCTTATGGACTATTTTTTTATACTAGTTTGGTATTAGCTATTCTCATGGCTTTTATTACGCCTTTCCGCCCGTATCTTATTCAATTGACGGTGAATAAGGCAGTGAATCCCAAATTGATTATTCCCGATTGGTTACAAAATATACTACAGTTAGGTCAAAACCATACGGTCTTTCAGTTCATTATCAACATCACTATCTTTCAAATTATCTTCTTGGTAATAGAATCAGCTATGCGGTTTGCCTTCTCATTTATTACTTCATGGCTTGGGCAAAATGTTATAAAAGATTTGCGAGTAAAGGTTTATGAGAAGATTATGAGTTTCAACCTCAGTCAATTCGATAAGACGCCTATTGGGACTTTAACAACCCGAACTATCAATGATATTGAAAGCATTAATGATATCTTTAGCGATGGTTTAATTCCGATTGTAGCCGATTTATTGACGATTATTATCACCCTTATTACTATGTTTTACATGAATTGGAAAGTGGCATTAGTTAGTTTAGCCCCCTTTCCCTTTCTAATTGTAGCGACGTATTTATTCAAGGAAAGTGTAAATGCTAGTTTCGTTAAGGTACGTAATGCCGTCGCCTCTCTCAATGCATTTGTTCAAGAACACATTACTGGAATGCATATTGTTCAGGCATTTGCTGCGGAAGAACGAGAGTTTAATAAGTTTAATAAAATAAATAAGGAACATCGGAATGCTAACATTAAGGCCATTTTTGCCTATAGTGTATTCTTTCCTTTTGTCGAGTTAGTGTTAGCAATCAGCACAGGTCTTTTAGTTTGGTGGGTGGCCGACAATCGATTAGATGCAGGTTTATTGGTGGCCTTTATTCTTTATCTCAATCAAATATTTCGTCCACTGCGGGTAATAGCAGATAAGTTTAATGTATTGCAAATGGGAATGATTGCAGCAGAAAGAGTCTTTAAGATATTAGACAATGAGGATATTCTTCCTCAAAACAAAGCTACTAACTTGACAAATATCAATTATCCCATAAAGGGGAGTATCGACTTTGAAAATGTTTGGTTTGCCTATATTGAAGAACAATATGTGTTGAAAGACCTTTCCTTTTCAGTAAATGCAGGTGAGACTATTGCCTTAGTAGGTCATACGGGTAGTGGAAAAACTTCGATAATTAGTTTGCTAAATAGACTTTATTTTATCAATAAGGGTATCATCAAAATTGATGGAGTAAATATTGACGACTATCCTATTGAAAAACTTCGCAGCAGTATTGGTGTAGTGTTGCAAGATGTATTCCTGTTTTCAGGTTCTGTAATGGACAATATCACTCTTCGTAATCCATTGGTTTCGAGAGAAAGTGTCATAGAGGCTGCTACTATGATTGGTATGCACGATTTTATAATGCAACTACCTGGAGGATACGACTATAATGTGATGGAAAGAGGAAGTACTCTGAGTTTGGGACAAAGACAATTGATTTCTTTTGTGCGGGCGTTACTTTACAATCCTTCTATCCTAATCATGGACGAGGCCACTTCCTCTATTGATACCGAAAGTGAACTTCTCATTCAACATGCAATTGATACATTGATAACGGGGCGTACTTCGATAGTGATTGCACATAGGCTTTCCACAATCAGAAAAGCTAGTAAGATAATAGTTCTTGATAAGGGCGAGATAAAGGAGAAAGGTAATCACGAGGAGTTACTTGCTTTAGGGGGACTGTATAGTAAATTATATGAGATGCAATTTGATAATATGGTACTGTAAGTGATGAATTATGAGTGATGAATTATGAGTGATGAATTATGAGTATTGTATGATTAAAAGGAACACATTAACTCAACACCCTTTTCTTATTTTCTTTGATAGCTAATAATAAGGCGATAAATCCAATGGCAAAAAAGATAATCAATGCGAGTATTGAGTTGCGCATATTGCCTGTCAATTGCTGTACCAAACCAAAACTGACCATGCCAATTACTATCGCTACTTTTTCGGTTACATCGTAGAAGCTAAAGAAAGAGGCGGTATCATGCGTTCC
>CANCKV010000459.1 GCA_947378615.1 Chitinophagaceae bacterium
CCATTAGAAGTGGTTGAAAACCTTCAGGAATTAGATGACGAAGGAGAGATTTATGAGAGTATTGAAGACATTTGGCCTGATTATCCAAGTCAGGAGGACTTTATGTTTAATGAAGATGAATATTAAGAAGTAGTTTCAATCATTCTGATTCCTTCTTTGATAAAAGAGAGACATGCCCTTTGTGCTTGTCTCTCTTTTGCGTTTGTGGATACTATTATTTTTTACCACAAGGGTTACTAAGAAATACAAGGAACACAAAGTTTTTATTTGAAAATTGGAACGTTAATATTCCTCAATATCCTTATACTCTTTTTGTTAAAATCTTGTGATTATAATAAAGTCTAAATGCTTTTTTGGAAAAGAGAAAAGCAGTTTTATTTGAATAATGCGAATCAAGGGTTGAAAGTACCGTTAGGTACTAAATATTGTTAGTAAAATATCAAAATGAAGGCTTGAAGTGCCGTAGGTACGACATAATTTGCGTTTGAAACTATAAAAAGTGTTTCTTTTGAGCATTTTAAAATGATATGTCGTCCCTATGGGACTTTAGGCAATTATTATTCACCTGTTTCCTACCAATATTTCGTGCCTACGGCACTTATCCTAGGGTATTTCAACCCTTGATTCGCATGAATAATAAACCATCATTATTCAACTCATAACTCATAGTTCATCATTCATATTTCTTCTATCCAATCTTCGCCAAAAATGTTGCATCATCCCCATTTGGATTATAGATAATCAGATGAATGATACCTCCTGCCAAGTCGTAACCCAATTCTTCGGCAGTCTTTTTAATAAATATATTTGGATTATTCACAACGGTCACTGCATGAGTTGTTGGCGGACTCGTTTTAGTCATTCCATAATAAAACACGAGGCCTGTACCACTTGTGACCTTCATCCTAACGTGGGTAGTTGCCATTATATTGTCCGTTTTCCTAGAAGTTATTATTTTAGGTTTCACTGTTCCTGTCCGATCCACAATCTTACTTGACCCATCGTATATCACATAGTTTTCTGCCTTTACATTATCTTCTGCAGCAATATAGAGGGCACGTCCTGTATGACACAATCCTTCCAATGTTGAATAGAGGCTGTTTGCAGCGTTTCTTCTGATGACTGTTGCTGATTCTGCATTTCCCACTAATGTTGGTGTAGCAGAATTAAGAGGAACTAGGGCAGCAGCCTGCGTTGTGATATTCGTAAGCATGGCAGGCTGAAGACCCTTTACAGTCATTTTTGTTAAATAGAAAGTACTTTGTTCAATAATGTTAGGACACATTTTCAACAATTCATCGGCATCCATTTTTGAGAGTCCAATTGCATTAAACAATTTTATTTCAGCAGAATCTTCCTTGAAAGTATCTTTTGCAATGTCATACACCACATGAATCCCTTTTCTCAATACCTCCGTTTGAACATTCCTTTTTTCAAAACCAATAGAGGATTTGGCTTTCATGACAACATTTGGAGAGAGGGCTACAAAATCAGTTTTTTGCTTTTTTAATGCAGCAATAATGTCGATAGTGATACCCCTTGCTTCCAATTCAGCCACATCTCTGGTAAGATAGGCTTCTTTTTCTGTACAGCAGGCCACTAGCGCATTGTGGCTCATGTTGAAAATCGGTTGAACTAATTTTTTTGCAGACATAATCAAAAGTTTTATGACAATCGTTAAAAATAATCCTGCAAAGTAGTCTTATAATTCCATTAAATAGGATTATCATCATAATTTCAAAATTTTATTTTCAAAAGGGGTATTTATTTTATAATTATTTGTATATCAATAATTTTTTCGCCCTTTATTTGACATCAAACCACCCTATCCTTTGTCCTCATTTTTAGAAAATAATCTATGATTTGCCATAATTATTTTTTTTAGTCCAATAACTTTCTCTTTTAGTCCAATAACTATCTCTTTTAGTCCATAATTTTCTCTTTTAGTCCGATTGCCATCTATTTTATAGCAAATACTTTCTCTTTTAGTCCAAAAACTATCTCTTTTAGTGCGTTTCCCAGTGGAAAACCGACAAAAAGAGATAGTTATTAGATGATAAACTAAAAGACTGAATGAAAAGAGAAATTTATTAGACAATAAGATAAAAGAATGGGTTGTAATAAAACAGAAAACTAGAGAGAATAATTGAAAATTGGAAATTAAAAATGGAAAATGGAATACGTAGAAAGTAAAGTTGATAATTGATGATTGTGAATTAAAAATTATTGGAAGGAATTGTTTTAGAAGATATAATTGTCTGCTATGATTTGGTAACTTTTTGGAAGTTGCCAAATCTAACGGTAAAACAATCCAAAGGAAAGATTAACCAACTTCTGAAAAAGTTGGCAAATCAAGGGATTTTACAAGCCTATCTTTACTAAAAGGAATTATTACCGTAGATTTTATATTTTTTTTTGCAAGAATATTCATGCTTTTAAACTGTATTTCTTCTTTATTAAACTAAAACCTTTTACTTTGAATCTATTATTTAACGAATTGAGAATGTAAAATTATTTATTAAAATGGTTATCATACAATCTTATTAATTCAGGCATTTCAAAAAAGAGTTTATTATGAAAATATTATTGACAGTAACCCTTTTATTCTCAATTTTTCTTTCCAAAACAACTGCTCAAAATGCATTTAATCCCTATAGTTTTAAAAATAAACTTAGAGTAGGTGTTTATGTTTCTCCAAAAGTTTGTTTACATACAAAAATTATTACTGACATTGCACATTTGTATGTTCAGCAAGATCGAGAATTTAGAGAAAGTGATTTGCGTCGATTAAAGGACACTACTAAACAAAATAATATCAATAAATCTTTGTATGATCATCAAAGGAAAAGATACGACACTGCAGATGCATTTGAAAGATTATTTACTACGGCTTTACAATTTACTAGTTTTAGTCTTAATAAATCATATTCACCTAATCAAGATGTAAACTATAATGATACCTTTTTTTTACCAAAAATAAAAATTGAGCAAGTAAAAGATTCAAAAGTTTTGGATATAATTGTAAGAGATACACTTGATTATCTTATCCGTATTCAAAATCTAAGGTCTGAAGAAAGTGGAACATATTTTATTGTTAAATATGACTTACTAATAAAACCAAAGTTAAAAAGCAGGAGTACTGAAAAGAAAACTTTATCATTAATTTTTGAAAATATAATTAAAAACCCTGATTCTTTTTTGAGTGGCTGTAGTAATCCCCTTGAATGTTTGATTGCGAATTCAAGTGAGACCTTGTGTAAAGTTATTTTAGGAAAAATATTTTCTGATGGATACTACCCTGAACTTAAAAAGCCAAACGGATTTTAGCAATAAGTGATTGTAAAGAAGTGTTTTGATGGAAATAAAATAATGTTGACTAGTCGAATATTTATGACACCGTAATTTTTTGTGATAGGTACTGACGATCTAATCTCCAAAAATAGCGGGTATCGAAAATTCATTAATTAAGCTTTGATTTCAATCCTAAACATCCCCTTTATTAGTTCTTTTTTTGATTACGATATATGAAAAATTAGCCCTTAAAAGCCTAAACATTCAAAATCCTAAAACCCTTTCCTTTATGTTTGTGTTATTACTACAATTAAGCAATAGATAAAGAAATATAAAAATGTTGAAGTTCCCGATTTATTTAGACAACAATGCAACCACTCCGATGGATCCGAGAGTGTTAGAAGCGATGATTCCGTATTTTACAGAACATTTTGGTAATGCCGCAAGCCGTAACCACCCCTTTGGTTGGGCAGCTGA
>CANCKV010000460.1 GCA_947378615.1 Chitinophagaceae bacterium
ACAATACTAACAAACAAATTCATAATTAAATTTTCAACTATTTAATTTGAATGAAATATTTCAATTAAAAGTCATATTCACATGGGATAACAATTGGCTCATTCATTTCGCTGAGGAGCTCCCCTTTCTGCTGTAATTTATTCAATAAGAGAGAACAAGCCTTTTCTCCCATTTCAAACGGCTGTTGTCGGATAGCCTTTATTCTTGGGGTCAATAAATCAACATCAGGATAGTTATAAAAACTCACTATCGGAATTGATTTATTTATTCCATATCCATTCTTTGACACCATCTTTTTTAACAACTGAATCGTATATTTTTCATTGCATGAGAACACTCCATCGAAAGCAAATTGAGACTCCAAGGCATTTTCAATGATAACTTCTGATTCCGCATCACATTTACACATCACTTCTGTTACCTGAACCTTATCATTACCTAATTCCTCAATTGCCTTTCTGAATCCTTCATTCCTAAGTTTGAAAACAGAAACAGTGGTATCTACTCCTAAAAAAAGAATTTGCTTACAACTTTTGGTCAGAAGATATTGACCTGCCTTATAACCTGCCTGATAATCATCGGATATGACTTGTGGCAATTCAAGCCCTTCCAATATCCTATCAAAATTAACAACAGGCATCACTCTACTCAAATTTGCAACATGACCACCCTGATTCTTATTACCAATTGAAGCTGAAAATAGCACACCTTCGGCTGTAGTATGAGTAAGTTCATTAAATATTTTCTTTTCCTTTTCGACACACTCAGCAGATTGATAAACAATGACTTTATAGTTTTCCTTTGTGGCATAAGTCTCAATGCCCTTGAGAATCATGGCAAAGAAATAAGATGACAAGTCGGGTATGATGACTGCAATTGTTCTTGTTATTCCAGAACGAAGATTTATTGCTGAAACGTTAGGAATGTAACCGAGTTCGTTAATGGCATCCTGAGCTTTTTTGATAGTAGTCTCAGAGATTCTCTTTGCTTTACCCGTTCCATTCAATACATACGAAATAGTTGCCACAGACACTCCTGCTTTTTTGGCGACTTCTTTTATGGAGACTCTATTATTCATCTTTTTGTTTTGTTAGTCAGTTAAAGTTCTAAGAATGCAATTGAGCTATAAGTTAAGGGTGATGACTTGTGAGTTCATCTTCATTTTGAATCTAAAAGATAAATGTGTGTTAATGTAGAACGGTCTGTAGCATTGCTGCCACAGACTGCAATTTTCTTCTTTATTTAACCAACAAATCTGTATGATAAATCACTTGATTTGACTTGGAACGAATACTTACATTATATATTCCGTTTGCTAGTATTTTATCTAACGTAATGGTATTATTGGAATTCGCTACATTATGTACCAATTCCTGTTCGGCAACTTTTTGCCCAAGTGTATTGGTAATTGATACCACATATTTACCTGCCTCAACATTTTCGAAAGAAATATTCAACTTTCTTCCAACTAATGGATTTGGATAGATATTGATAATTGTTAGTGGTGAGTTGTTAGTGGTGAGCTTTATGGTATTACTGTAATAATTTGTACCATCACTGTTGATTGCCTTGATACGATAATAACAGTTTACTAGACTATTATCTGTAAAATTATAACTTGTTTCGGCAGTAGCTGTCTCATCTCCAATCTTATTGAAAGTCTTGCCATCAACTGATTTCTCAATTGCATAATTAGAAACTTTTGTTCCACCGATTGTGTTCCACTTGACCACTACTTGACTATTCTCAATTTGTGCAGAAGCAACAATCGTGTTAATAGGTAACGGAATTAAAGCACCTACAACTACTTTGAAACGATTATCTCCTTGACTTAAAGAATCAGTTGTCACATTAAATTCATATCCTTGATTAGCACGAACATTCTGACTTGAACCTAAGAACCTGTCAATGACAGTTAAAGTTCTTGATGAATCTATACCATCAAACCCACTAAAGTTCAATCGGAATTTACCAACACTTGCACTAGAAACCCCTAATGAAATAGTATCTGAAGATTGTGTATCAGGATGAGTAGTAATTGCAAGACGATTAGTATCCTTCAAGGTCACTAACACCTGATTGCCACTGTTTAATGAAACTGCATCAACTGTAGAACTATATGATTTAGTACCATCCTGCGCATATCTAACCACTACTTCATCTAAACGAGTATTAGTTATTGTAGTCAATCCAACCCTTATTAACTTAGGCACATTAATACCAAAATACTGGTTATTTGGAGGGTTATTTGTAATCTTATGACTTTCTGCAAACGATACAGAACCATTGTTATTTGATTCGGTAAAGAATGCTTGACCACTTGCTAAATAATCACCACTCGTACCATCATAACCTAGTGCCTGATTAACAAATACACCATTTAGGCAAGTTGTGTAGTTACCCGATGTTTGACTGTAAGGACTGTATGTCCACATTTTATTGTTGATTACACCTGTATTTGAAGCCTGAAATGCTGCAAAGCTAATTGGGCTTGGATAAGGATTTCCTATCAGTGTATATTTACTTTGAGCTGTATCATTTAAAGCCACAGAAACATTCCCTGTAGTAATAGTTCCTGTAGCACTCAACACTACAGCCTCAGGAGCTGAAGGCGTCAGATTGTTTAACTGATTATCACAAGTAACGGTGGCACTATTCCTATTACCTCTCACATTTACTTGATAACCTATACCGGGCGTCAGGTTAGTGCTTTGAGTATTTGGAATACTAACCCACCGGCTACCACTTACTTTTGTTGCATTGTAAGTGAACATACTCGGCCTATTAAACAATGTATAATCGAAACCATTTGTATTGTACTTATCAGTAGAAAGTAAACCATCGCTAGAAGTGGTGCCACATACAGCACCACCACCACCTACACCTGTAACATAAATTTGTTGTTGCCAAGAATTTCTAATTGACTGACTGATAGAACTACTTAGGAAGCTGAATTTACGGGTTAGTTTTGCAGGAATATAACGTTCAATAGTTACATTTCCACTAATAGTTCCCGTATTTCCATTGATGCCATAGGCTGCTAATGCACCCGTAGAAACATTATCAGACTTGATAGCCAAATTGCCATTCGTATTCAGTTGACCAGTTTGAAGTGTCAAAAGTCCTTTAACGTTCAATTGATTGCTGCCACTTGTAATAGTCGCTCCATTACTGTTATTCAAGGTCAGATTGCTGACAGAACCTGTACCTATAATAGTTTGTGCAGAAGTTCCTGCGAGAATAACTGTTCCTGTACCTGTAATCGTTCCACTATCTGCTAAGGCGGGACCTGAAACAGTCAAAGTATTATTATTGGTTACCAACACACCACTATTAATAATCAAGGAACGACAGTTGAGGGTAGTCGCTTGTGTTAGATTACCACTAATTGTTGCATTATACAAAGAATTAGGTGTTCCTGCACTCCAAGTTGTACCATCCCATGTAGTATTTCCAATCATTAGGAATGACGCTGAGGCAGTACTTGCAGGACTATTTCCAATAGCATTGATAGCCTGAACGGTAAATGTATAGGAACTTCCAATAGTTAATCCAGAAACAGAAACAGGACTTGCTGAACCGCTTCCTGTTATATTAGTTGGACTAGATGTAACCAAATATCCTGTTATTACCGAACCACCACTATCCGTAGGAGGCGTGAAACTAACAAGTACTTGTCCATTGCCATTTGCAGTCACAATTGGATTTGTCGGTGCATTAGGAACTGTAGCCAAGAATGAATGTAGTACACCAATTGCATAGAGAC
>CANCKV010000461.1 GCA_947378615.1 Chitinophagaceae bacterium
TTCCAAGATAAAGATGGTAGAATTAATATTATTGAAATTATTTTTTAAAACGGTAACTGTTATAACAGCTGAATCTATAGCAGGTTTAGAATATTTTACCAAAAGATTTAATCCTCCTTTCAATAAGTTTGTTTTATTACCAAATGGAGTTGACCTTGTTAGAATCTATTCTATGATAGATAATAGAAAGTCTTTTGATATGAAAGAAAATATTATTTTATCTGTCGGAAGAATTGGAAGTAATCAAAAAAATAATGAATTACTTATGACATCAATAGCTTCCTTAAATGATATTTCAGATTGGAAAGTATTTTTTGTAGGACCTTTGGAAAATGGTTTTGACAAAGTCATTAGCAATTATTTTGAAGCATTTCCTCATTTAAGAGACAAGGTCATATTTGTGGGTGCAATAGACAATCCATTAGAATTATACGAATATTACAATAGGTCTAAAGTTTTTTGTCTTACTTCTAGATTTGAAGGTTTCCCTCTAGTTTGCTGTGAAGCTGCTTTTTTTGGTAATTACCAGTTACTTTCAGACACAATTTTTGCTTTTGATACAATAACAGATTATGGAAAGAATGGAAAAAGTTTTAATCTGACTGACTCTACCTCATTGGCATGTTTATTAAATTCAATAATTATTAATCAAATTGACTTGTCAGTTCACTTTGAATCAACTATTAATTATGCTTCAGAAAATCTTACTTGGCAAGCAAACATTAAAAAGCTAAGTAATTTTATCTGATATTTTTTTATATCTCTTCCAGAGTAATTAAATTTAATGGGGAAAAATCGTATCGTATTTATTTCTAACGCAATAATTCCAAGAGCTAATATTGGGGGCGGAAGTGTGGTTATTTACCGTCATCTAAAGCGATTTCAAAATGAAGGATATGATGTACTTGTAATTGGACTTACTCATGCTATCCAAATGCCTGAAAGTGAATTTCCTTTGTATATCATTCAAAAGAAATGGTGGTATCCTCCTCTCAGGAGGAAAACAGAATATTTAACTCAATTACGAATTTGGTTTAGCTATATTGCTGTTTCTCGACAAATAAAGTTTAAAAGTAATGATATTATTCTAGCTGTACTTGGAGACTATTCAAATCTTTTAGCTTTAAAAATCGCCACTAAGCACGAAATCCCGTTTAATTTATTTTTTCATGATGATGATATTTTTAATAAATATGCTGAAGGTAGTTTATTAACGCAAAGGTTCATACAAAAAATATTCAAAACTTCTCATTGCATTTTTGCAGTATCGAAACCAATGATTGAATTACTAAAATCAAAAGGAGCAAAAAAGGTTGAACTACTATATCCAATTCCTGATGGTAATAAAATAGGTGTTGTTAGTTCTTGGAAAGAACGATATAGCGAAAATATCTATTTAGGTTACGCCGGAACCTATTTCAACGACCTTCATTTTGATATATTGAAGGATGTGACAACTATTATATCGGAATCTCAAAATAGTAAATTGTATTTAATTTCATCTATTTCTGAGGAATCGAAAAGAGAGTTGTCTGAATTGACTTGTTTTGAACAACGCGATAGTTTTCACTTCAATAATGAATTATTTGAATTTTCTGTTAATGAACTCAGTACTCATTTAGTTTTTTATTCATTTAAACCTGATACAGAATTAAGAATGTTTACTAGCTTCCCGAGTAAATTTACCGAATATGTGCATTTAGGTATTCCTGTATTAATTATTGCTCCTACCTATAGTTCGATTGGTAAATGGGCTATTGAAAATAATTGGTTGGCTTATATTGGAAACTATAGTATTGAGGAATTAACTTTTATGATTATGAAATTACGTTCAAGAGAATTTTGGGAAAATTGTAGTAAACAATCTTTGCAAATAGCAAAATCACAATTTAGTCCTGTTGATATACATACAATACTACTTGATAATATGGATTTTAATTAATTGACAGATTACTGTAAAAGAACAAATTAATAAATAGTTAGCTATTTATATAACTTTTAGAAAAGAAACAATGGCTAAACACATAGGCTCATAGTCACATAGAAATGACTTAGGCTTTTTCTATGTTTTATTGAATAGAAGTTCACATAGAAATGCTTCTGCGTTGCATTTGGAACACCTTTCTGAAAAGAAGTTGTATGGTGGGCTCATAGCCACATAGTTGGAAATAGATTTATCTCTAGTGTTTTATTGAAGAGAAGGTCACAAAGGAATCCTACTTCTTAGCATTAGGAATGCCTTTCTGAGAAGAAGTTAAATAATAGACTCAAAGACTAGAAGTGTCACTATAAAATAGAAGAAAAAAAACTTAATAGTCACTTCGTGTCTTTGAGTCTTTTAGATTTGGAGTTGGTGAAATAAAAAAATAGAAACAGATAACTTAAAACCTGTTATTTAATTGAAAATCTTTGTAACCCTTTTTATCCATTGATAATTTTATGTTAAGTACTTCTTCTTTGTAAATTATAGTAAGGGCAGATTAATGTTTGAAGCAATTAAAAATATCGTTAGAGGCATTGGGAAAATTTTCTTAAAATTATTTTATCCGAGGTTATATAATATTGAAGAAAACAAATATGACTTTCTTTCCTTATCAAAAACTGTTTCTGAATCTGAAATTAGTAATTTGGCAAATGTTGGAGGACCTTATCAGATTTTAAATTCAAAAATTGGAGACTATACTTATATAGCTAAAAACTCCTTTATCAGTATGGCTAATATTGGTAAATTTTGCAGCATCGGACCTAATCTTTTTTGTGGATGGGGTATTCATCCTTCTGATGGACTATCTACAAGTCCTGTTTTCTACTCAACTAAGATGCAGGTTCAATTTACCCTGTCCCAATCTGACAAGATTGCAGAACGAAAAAGAATTAATATTGGAAACGATGTGTTTATAGGTATGAATGTAACGATACTTGATGGTATTACAATTGGTGACGGGGCGATGATTGGTGCAGGTTCTGTGGTTTCAAAAGATATTCCGCCTTATGCAATTGCTGTAGGTTCACCAATCAAAATTATTAAATATAGATTTCCTGAGGAACAAATTGAAAAGTTGCTAGACATACAATGGTGGAATTTTGAAATAGAACAATTAAAGACCGTAGAAGCTAATTTTTTTGATGTAAATAAATTTATTGAAGTACAAACTTAACTGTACAGTTTGCTTCTTCTCAGAATCTTTTAACACAAAGAAAACAAGGATAAAAATAAAGAAAGCAAAGTTTTCTAATAGAAAAATTAAACTGAATGATTATAAAAAAGGATAACTTTTTCTATGTGGCTTTGAGCCTCTGTGGTAGCCTTTTTTCTTTACTTAAAGTTATCTAATTAAAACAGGAATCCTTTCATTTCACACTTTATGTTAAAAGCTTTTGATTAGTAACTTTGGTTTTAAATGATTGTAAATTGAGCAGAATTTTAGCTAAGAATATAAATAATAATAATTGAGGAAGTTATTATTTGTTCATGATCAACTTCCTTCAGAAGGAATTTCTGGACAGATTATTTTTTTGCGACATTTCCTAAGATTAAGGGATACCGAGGTTCATATATTGATTCCTCAAAATGCTTATCGAGCAGATATTGTAAAGGACTATCCAAAAAATTTCATTGTACATGTGTTTCCTTTAAGAAAGTTTTGGTGGCCTCCTAGTCGAGAATCAAACAGTTTTTTATTACTGATAAGGATTTTTTTGCTATCGTTACATTTCAAACAAATTATTCGTAATATTTCTCCTGATGCAGTCATCACTGTAT
>CANCKV010000462.1 GCA_947378615.1 Chitinophagaceae bacterium
TTATATACTTCACCTCACCTAATTGACTTTCGAGAAAGGATTAAAGTGAATGGACAAATCTGTACACAACAATTTGTAATAGAATTTACCCAAAAAATAATCCCAATGATTGAGAGAATTGAACCCTCCTTTTTTGAGATTACTGTAGCAATGGCATTTTATTACTTTGCGCAACAAAAAGTTGATATTGCCATTATAGAAGTAGGATTAGGTGGGCGGCTTGATAGTACAAATATTATACTGCCTGAACTAAGTATTATTACTAATATAGGATTAGACCATACATCATTATTAGGGAATACACTCGAGGAAATTGCAGGTGAGAAAGCGGGGATTATTAAGAAAAATGTTCCGATAGTGATTGGCGAATATCTTGATGAAACTCGGGGTGTGTTTATTGAAAAGGCAAGAGAATTAGATGCCCCTATATTCTTCGCACAAGAAGAAAGAAGGGTAGTAAGTTTAGAAAATGAATTACATGAACTCGAGGTAGTAGTGGAAAATTTGAAAACGAATATTCAAGATTCCTATTCATTGGATTTATCGGGTGTTTATCAAACTAAGAATTTACTTACAGTTTTAGAAGCTGTAAAACAATTGCGAGACATTGGATACGGCATTGAAAATAAGATTGTAAAATCGGCTTTGAAAAATGTCAAACAACTTACAGGCTTGCATGGTCGATGGGAATTAATTGAAACGAATCCCACCCTAATCCTTGATGTCGGACACAATGAAGATGGTATCAGGCAGGTAGTGGCACAATTGGAAGTTTGCAAATATGAAAAGCTGCACATTGTCATAGGGATGGCAAAAGACAAGGCGATAGATAAGGTTTTAGCATTAATGCCTGTGGAGGCTACTTATTATTTTACAAAAGCACAAATTCCAAGAGCATTGTCTGAATCAGATTTACAGAAACTTGCAGTACATTATCATTTAAAAGGAGAGAGTTTTGCTACGGTTGCTGATGCAGTAAATGCAGCAAAGTCTAATGCATCAACAAAGGATTTGATTTTAATATGTGGGAGTGTATTTGTAGTTGGAGAATTTTTGGCTACAAAAAAAGGTTGATAAATTAATTGAATCAATTTATCAACCCTATAATCTCTATTTCTACTGTGGAATGAGTGAAATCGCCTTTTCAAGTTGAGGGTCTTTCATTACTTTATTAGGTAAATTAATATCATTTGGACCAACCTTTAATACATAATCAGGAGGGAATCCTTTTCCTTCATACACATTCCCATTGATGTATTTAAACATCGTTGAAGATGTATAAACACTGCCATAGTAGTAGGTAGTACCCGTACCAATACTAGTACCAATATTCCCAAAGCTAAAAGACCCTGCATTAAAATCAGAATTCTGAGTTAAAGGACCATTCGCACCCCAAGTTGTATCTCCAACAACTTTCGTGTTTGGTAGCAGTTTCAATGCCATCGCTGTTAATTCCGACATACTTGCAGACAAGCCATCCGTCAATACAATTATTGGTTTTGTAAAATCAATCCCCCATGTATCAGGAGTAACAATTGCATCTGCCCAAGGGGTATAATCTAAACGACCACTGCCATTTTTACTTCTTGTAAAACCAATTTTAAGTGGAGAGGTAATAAAACTTCCTATCAAAAAGTTCAAGTCACTCACTTCCCCTCCACCATTACCTCTTACATCAATAATGACACCCGTAATAGCAGGATTTGATAAATGTACTAAAAAGTTATCTAATGACTTTTTCACTTGACTGTTATTACTATATTCTGAAGTTAAAGAGAAAGTACTAAATCCAAGATAAAGCGCATTTGTTCCTTTTACAGTACCTGAAATGCAATAGAATCCACTTAATGTATCGTAGGCAACAAACTTGTTACTCAAATAAGAAGAATCTACCTTGATATTATAATAATTAATACTGTCAGGATAAAGTGCATTCAAATTGGTTTTGAAGAGGTTGCCAATGAATTGCGGGTTTTTCCACTTTCTGTCTAATGAAGGACTAATACCATAACCTGTAATTAAAGAAAGATTATAATGAGAATCAACTAGCCCATCAACAATTTCTTTGAAATTATGAGCTACTACAGAATCTGTTGTCTTGCCAGGATTCACATTTAATGAATCAAAAATGGGTGCATATTTATCATGTATAGCATCCCAATTAGTAGGATCAACACTCCAAAAAACATACGACTTGTTCATATCGTTCCAAAAGTCTTCAAACACTTGACTGTAGTTTCTGGCATAAGAAGAACCTACTTGATTGCTGCCGGAGATTTCCTTGTGACAAGATGACAATAATAAACTGCAGCCTATTGCAATAAATAATAAGACAATACTTGAATATATTTTGAGTTTGTTTTTCATGATTTAATTGTTAATTGAGTCGTCTGTAATAGTTGTTTTTTTAGTTAGTTTAGCCTTTTTAGTAGATACCTTTTTCTTTAATTGATATAAGTAGCCAACTGAAAAAGCATAAGTCTCAT
Organism: Chitinophagaceae bacterium; assembly: GCA_947378615.1. Taxonomy (GTDB): domain Bacteria; phylum Bacteroidota; class Bacteroidia; order Chitinophagales; family Chitinophagaceae; genus Parasediminibacterium. Next base: position 2,487 of record CANCKV010000462.1, read on the forward strand.
TGTATTTTGGCACGAGACCCTGTTGATAATTTTTTTGTTGATCAGTTGTGGCATAATAATACTTTGTATCAATGTATATCTTTCCATTCTCATTTAATTCATAGCTGATTCCTCCTCCAATGATTAGTCCAAGTTCAATTCTGTTATCTACAATAGTATTGAATTGATATTTTTCATCATAATTATAGGCATTATAATCTTGAAATATTGTTGAACTATATGTATTAGTATTATTGATATAAGTACCATATTGAGGTTGGTTAAGAATATTGGGCATTGCTCCCTTTATTTGACTCGAATTCCAATAAGCAGCATAACCACCTAAATCAATGTACCCTTTTATCTTTTCCCCTCCGAAAGAGCATTCTCCCATAACAGGAAGTTGTAAATAGGTGTTTTTAGTATCTCTATAAATGCCTGTGTAATAGCCTGTTCTTAGCATAGAATAATTCTTCTCTAATATGCTAGGAGTTGCTTTAATATCGAACCAATCATTTGCTTTGTATAGTATGGGTACACCAAAATTTACACCTTTCATTGAAGTGTATTTTGTAGCATTTAAATCTGAGACATTCGTGATTAAGTAATTAATATTGGCTCCTATTTCAAATCCGATACTAAATTTTGAGTTAATTGGCTCTTCTTTATTTAAAGGTGCAATTTCATCATCTGAAACTACTTGTGCCATCCCGGTATTATAGAATGTAAATAGAAGTAATACCACGATATAAATTCCTATTTTTTGTTTATTTATCATGAAAAGCCTTTTTAATTGCATGCAATTGTACGATAATGGACTCGAATTATGATTCTACAATTGTGATTTCAAGAAAAAAGAATAAAATAATCGGCAAAAAACTGAGACACCCTGTTCTAAACAGATGAATCATTGAGAAATATGAAGAAAATATGGCAATTTAATTTTGTCTGTTTTCTAATTCCCTTACTTTTGCGGCATGAACAGTAATATATATCATTATCATCATGCTTTTAAATTACCGAAAGGGTAGGCTAATAGTGTTTTGTGATGAACAACATATTTATTCAGGCTTACCACACTATGGTAAGCCTGTTTTATTTTCACATCATGCCTTTCGAATACATGCATTCAGAGGTGTGAATTTAAAGAACTAAATAATGATAAAGAAGGATTCTAAACCCACAAATGAGAATATGGGCAAACTAAAATTAGCCATTCAAAAAAGTGGAAGACTATATGATGACAGCATGAAATTGCTGAAAGAATGCGGAATAGATATTA
>CANCKV010000463.1 GCA_947378615.1 Chitinophagaceae bacterium
GACATTTTACGCTTCTCATTGACAAAACGAAGAAATGACAAAAATTATTTTTTAACAGGAAAGGTTATCAACAAAAGTTGAATGGTTGACTAAAAAACGTCAACCTAATTCATGAAATCACACACTAACCACTAACCACTAACCACTAATAACTAACCTCTACAGCTTTACAAGCCCTGTCTTGATTGCAAACATCACTAAGCCTACCCTTGTTTTTATATTCAGCTTCTGAAACAGTGAATCCCGATAAGTATCTACTGTGCGAGGACTGATAAACATCGACTCAGCAATTTCCTTATATGATTTCTCGCTACAAGCTAGTACCAAAAACTCTGTCTCTTTGTTTGTGAGGGTCATCAGACCATTATTCTCAGTTGTCTTATCACTAGGACTATATACAGAATGAGCAATCTTATTACTAATCTGTTCATTGAAATAAAACCCTTTTTCGACTATTTCATTCAAAGCCTCTAACAACTCTTTAGCCTTCGTATTCTTTACTACATATCCTCTTGCTCCACTCTTCAGCATCTTGATAATTGAATAATCATCATCCATCATACTTAGGGCAAGCACTTTAATTTTTGGATGATGTTCTTTGATCCAAGCTGCTGTAGCAAATCCATCCATTTCAGGCATTGTAATATCCATTAATACTACATCTGGCAAATTGTTTGTATCTAATTGATTGATGAAATCTTTACCATTGTCTGCTTCAAAGAGCACCTTAAAGTTATCGTAACTATCAATTAGGTTGGCAAGACCGTTGCGAAGTAGAGAATGATCATCTACTAATACTACTTTATACATGATTTGTTATTTTTTTGGGTATTTTAAATGTGATACTTGTTCCGTTATTGATACTACTATTTATCGTGGCATTACCGCCTATTAACTTAGCCCTATTCACAATATTGTTCAATCCTAGTCCCTTTCCTTCCATTGCCTTCATATCAAAACCAATTCCATTATCTTCAATTATCAATACATCCTCGCGATCGTTATCCTTAAGCTGAATACTAATCTTTGTCGCTTTTGAGTGTTTGATGATGTTGTTCAATATCTCTTGTATAATCCTATAAAGGATGATTGTTTTATCAGACGAAAGCATTTCAAAGTCAGCTTCTATCGAGAGTTCTGTGGCAAATTTTCCTGTTCTTTCAATCACCTTCATTTCGTGTGTAATTGCCTCAATAATTCCTATAGAAGTAATCCTGTCCGTATCAAGTCGTTTACTCAAATTTCGCAAGTCTTCAATTGCCCTATCTAATAGTTCCGAAGTTTGGTCAATTTTTTCAGGCTTGTTGGTAGGAATCGTGCTTATTTGTAAACCTACCAAACTCAGTATCTGTCCAATATTATCATGGATTTCTCCACTGATATTTTTTAAGGTCTGTTCTTGAATTTCTAATTGGGATTGAAGTTTTTCCAATTCAAATTGTTTTCTCATTTCTACTTTTTCGGCTTCATACTTTCTATAACGCTTATTATATACTATGACAAAGAAGAAGATGAATCCGAAGATGCAAAGCAGCAGAAAAGTTCCAGCCAATATGATGATAATATCGCCACCTATTCCTTGCATTTGATTGCTTTAATGAAGAAACCACAAGAAAGAGTTGAAATACAATTTTGAATTAACCAAGTAGGTATAATATCAAGTATTCTAGTTGCTTTAGGATTGAAAGTAATGTAATCATACGTTATAAATACAAAAAAGCATACAGAAAAATATAGAAATAAGCCTGAAACTACCCAAAATATTTTACTCTTCAATATATCACTTTTCGTAGGATTAGTAAATTCTTGGGAATAATAAAACATACATTTAATTACCACCCAAATTGAGGTTAATCCATAGATTGTAAATGTCCGAGTTAGATAAATAAAATTGAAAATTGAAAGAAATCCAAATAAAATTAAGAATATAATGTCAATTACTTTGTTAGTCTTAGTAGGGAATAAATGTCTGAAAAACTGCAAAAGGTTTATCACATATAATATGGAAGCGAGATGAAAGAGTGGTAAATTGTTGTAGTCAGTATGATGATATTTTGAATAAAGTGCTTGTGTTTCTGCGGCTATAATAAATATACATTCTGATGATATAAAGCCAATAAACCAATAAAAAGCAGTCTCTGTTTTAGGTCTTTTTATTAAAAAGTAAACTAAAACAGAGAAGGTGCTAATGGAATCAATTCTTGTAAAAAGAGAATGTATTAATTCAAACACACTTAATATTTAAATATTATTACAAAACTTAACAATGTCCCGGAGGATGTGGACAAATGCCTATTCCTTCAACAGGACCAGGTTTAGAATGATGAAGAAATCTTGCTTTCATTTTTGGAACAATCGCAGTTCCTGAACTTGCATCAAAATCAACTTCAAACTCAAACTTTCCTTCTGAAATTTCTTCAGGAATTGCCACTTTAATGTGTTCAAATAGTTTTTTGGCATCAATAATAAATTTTAAATCCGACATAATTTTTTAATTTTAAAGGTTAATAAAGTGCTAATATAAAAGGTATTGGAATAACAAGTTCAAATATTATTATACATCAGAACTGATATTTTTATAAACTACATTGATAATGAGTGATTTTGAATATTGCTTCAATAAAAAAACCGTTAAAACACGGAAACGAGTATCGGTGTTTTAACGGATTGAATTTTTATATATTTCCACAAATATGGTAGAGGCAGGGCACGTTTTGTCTCTACCCGTCTGCGAAAAGCCCTCCCATATTATTTAACCTTTGTAATCAATCAATTACGTAAAAATGAGTCTGCATTTTATTATACCACAAGTTATGGGTTATGAGTACTAGGTATTAAGTTGTATGTATTAAGTTTTAGGTAAAAGGGTGGGATTTGGAATGATTTTTTGGGGTTGGAGCTATTAGAAATAGGTGTTTTGGTATCAATTTAAGGGTTAGAGTTGTTTATTTATTGGTTAAAGATGTCTTTTCGTGGCTGAGAGATGCCTTTTCTAGGGCTTTTGCATACTAAAAAAGGTTGTAGGGGGGCATTTTGTGGTTGTGAAGTAGCATTTCATGACTTTTGGATAGCTTTTGGTGGTTGTGAGGTATCATTTCATGGTTGCGAGGTGGCATTTCTGGGTTTTGAGGTGGCTGAAATGTTGATTTGTGTGTTGTATTGTGGCTACAGATAGTCAAAATAGGGGTTAAATTGATTCATTTAATTCTAAAATGCTGAATTTGATGAACAAAAGAAGTGCTATTTTATACTCTCTTGAATCTCAAACTTTATGCATGAAAATGAAAGTATTCGTTTGTCAGTATTGGGTTGATAGAATACAGGTGTTTATGTAGGAAAACAAAAAGAAATAATTTGAGCAATTACAAAGGGCTACTACATTGTATGAAATGAAGGGGTTCATGTTTTTGGTTATATAACTTTTAGTAAAGAGAAAAAGCTAAACACATAGTGACATAGCCACATAGAATGGATTTAGTTTTTTAACTATTTTATTAAAAAGAAGGTCACAGAGGAATACTACTTCGTAGCATTTGGAACGCTTTTCTGAAAAGAAGTTATATAAAGAACACCCTTTATTGCATTAAGAACACGAGTTCAAATTCATCAATCCTTTCAAACATATAACTTTTTATAAAAAATAAGGCTGACTCAAAAGTGAAATTTTGAGTCAGCCTTATTTTTTGTCTTAATCTTTTTGTCTTAATTAATATAAAGCCCTAAAAATGGGTCTAGCAATACCTACG
>CANCKV010000464.1 GCA_947378615.1 Chitinophagaceae bacterium
CGGGGTTTAATATTCTTGTAGGAGGAAGTAATTCAAATATGGGAACACTTTTTTGTACCCTAAAACCTTGGAATACACGTACTGAACCAAGTCAACAAGTGCCTGGAATTATCGAAGTAATTAAAAAGGCTGTTGTCGCTGAAGGGTTAAAGAATGGCAATGTGGTAGTCATACCTCCTCCTCCAATTAGGGGAATTGGATTGGCAGCTGGTTTTAGTATGCAAATTCAACAAGGAAATACAAGTGATGATGTACACCAATTTGAAACAGTAGTGAAAAAGTTTGTTGCAGCATTGAAAAAAAATCCTGCCACTGCCACTGCGTTTAGTTATTATTCTGCGCACACACCTACGTATAAATTAACGGTAGATAGAAACAAATGTGAAAAGCTAGGTGTAAATATCTCGGATGTCTTTTCGACGATGCAAGGATTTATGGGCAGCACTTTCGTCAATAATTTTAATTTATACAATCGTACTTATCATGTGGTTGTTCAAGCGGATACTGCTTTTAGAACGTTGATAAATGATATGGATAAATATTATGTTCGTAATAGGGTAGGGAACATGATGCCGTTGAGTACTTTAATTTCTTATCAGCCTGTAGAGACGGCTCCATTAATTGCCCATTTTAATATTTTCCGTTCTGCAGAAGTAAATGGGGCTACACCAATAGGTTACAGTACAGGAGAGAGTATAGCAGCTTTAAAAGCCACTGCGGCGAGGGAATTACCACAAGGTTACACGTATGAATTTTCGGGATTGTGTTATGAAGAAATCAAGGCAGGAACGACTACTATTTATATTTTTCTTTTCTCTATTATGTTCGTTTTTCTTTTTCTAGCCGCATTGTATGAAAGTTGGTCAGTCCCATTCTCCGTTATGTTAGCAGTGCCAATAAGCGCTTTTGGTGCCATCCTCACATTGACATTGTTGCCAAAACTCACTAATAATGTATATGCACAAATAGGATTAATTACATTAATTGGATTAGCTGCAAAGAATGCCATACTGATTGTAGAGTTTGCAAAGATTCGGGTTGATAGGGGAGAGGACCTGTTGAAATCTACGTTAGAGGCTGTACGATTAAGATTACGACCTATTATCATGACTTCGATGGCATTTATATTAGGAGTAATGCCATTAGTCCTCGCATCGGGGGCAGGTGCTGTAGCAAGGAAAACAATTGGATTCACGGTGCTAGGAGGAATGATTGCCTCATCGATGATTTCTATTTTTGTGGTACCTGTCTTATATGTATTGTTTACGAAATATTCTTATGGCAAAAAGAAACTCGATTGGCTTGTAGAACATCATGATGATTTAATGGAAAAGGCAAGACGGGTGGAGTTGCAGAATATAGATCCTGAATTGGAAGAAGAGCTATTGTAGTATCAATGGTAAACTATTTTTCAAACAAGAGTCAATGACCGAAAATATTAATATGAGTTTGCGTTAATATTATAGACTCTCTGATTTAAGAAATGCTTTTTGTTCTATCAATTTGAAACTAATCTACTCATTATCCTATCAATTTATATGGCTAACCATTTTCAAAGCTTGAACTCCCTTGATTATGGTCTGAGCAAGGCTGTTTAGAACTTAATCTCCCTTGGCTTTGCTCTGAGTAGGGAAGGTAAGAGCTTAATCTCCCTTGATTATGGTCTGAGCAAGGTTGGTCAGAACTTAATCTCCCTTGATTTTGGTCTGAACAAGGTAGTTCAGAGCTTAATCTCCCTTGACTTTGCTCTGAGCAAAGTTGGTCAGAACTTAATCTCCATAGGTATTACTCTAAGCAAGGTAGAACAAAGTAAAATCTCTCTTGCCCAACAATTTTTTCCTTTTACACATACCAACTACAATTATTCAGAAGTTTGCAACTTAATATTGTTATTAAGATAGCATTTTTGAGATATTCTCTTTGTTCGACATGACAGGAAGCTTTTGAAGATGAGTCGTTCGTTTGATGAGTAGATTAGGATTTGGAAATCTGATGAGTTTTAGATTTTATGTATAGAATAAAACTTCTTAGTTGGGGTTTGGAAACGTGCTTATCCATATTGGATTAAAAAATTATATTGAAATTAATTCTATTAATTTCGCAATAGTTTAAAGTTTAAATGATATATCAATGTCTAATAAAATTATAGGCACACTAATTTCTCTACTTTACCTTATTAATTTGAATGCTCAAGATAGTTCTACTAACCTTAAACCTTCTTCTATTCATTTAAAAGCAGGTATTTATCAAACTGAATGGCAATTTATTCATAACTCACCTTCAATTTTAGAACCGTTTTCATTTAAACCTTTCAAAGCATATTCATCCTATGATGATACTGTTTGGGTTACTTTTGGGTATCATTTTGATGATTTAAGTGAAGAAAATCGTGATGTTTATGGTTTTTCTGATGGTAAAGAAACGTATATCCGACTAAAAGAGTATGAAAAAGTAAGCGATAGGCATAGTACCTATTTTAGAGTTGTTAGAATTGGGAAATATCCATTTGTTTCAGTTTTGTATAATAATAAGATGAATTGGTCATTTACGCCAGAAATAGGTTCCTTAGTAATGACAGGAGTAAATAACCTATACGCAGATGACAAGGTAAAATTATATTACTTTGATAAGAAAGGAAGATGGTTAGTTACCCGAAAAGAAATATTATACTTATTAAAAAATGAACCTGATTTATTGAAAGAGATTAAGGATGAAAAAGAATTGGATAATAAAACATTCAAAAAGTACTTGCTAAAACTAAATGAACGCTATCCTAAATAAAGCCTTATTTTTCTTGTATTATAAACCACTAAGTAGTAAACTTGTATTAGGTTTATGTACTAAACAGGTTTATTCAAAGTCTCCCAAAGTGCATCTTTCAATTCAATCAAGCCTTTATTAGTAATTGAAGAGATGAAATAGTGAGGAATATCCTTTGGCAGTTCTTTACTGATTGCTTCTTTTAATTCATCATCAAGCATGTCACTTTTACTAACAGCAATAATGAAATCTTTCTGTAATAATTCTGGATTATATTCTTCCAATTCATTTAATAAGATGGCAAATTCCCTTTTATGGTCATCGCTATCAGCCGGTATGAGAAATAGTAAGCAAGAATTACGCTCAATATGACGTAGAAAACGATGGCCTAATCCTTTTCCTTCTGCCGCACCTTCAATTATTCCAGGCAAATCTGCAATACAAAAACTCTTGTCATCACGATATTGTACAATCCCTAGTTGTGGTACAAGAGTGGTAAATGCATAATTGGCAATCTTAGGTTTAGCTGCCGTTATGACTGAAAGCAAGGTTGACTTACCTGCATTTGGAAATCCAACCAATCCAACATCCGCCAATACTTTCAATTCCAAATTCTTCCATCCTTCAGAACCGGGTTCTCCTGGTTGTGAATGTTCTGGAACCTGATTAGTTGGTGTAGCAAAATGCTGATTTCCCAAACCGCCTCTTCCTCCCTTAACCCAAATTATTTCTTGACCATGATGCAAAACTTCCGCCTCAATCTCTCCTGTCTCTTCATCCCTAGCAATTGTTCCTAATGGAACTTCCAAAATAATATCTGGACCATCCTGACCCGTACAGTTTCCCTTACTACCATTCGTGCCATCTTCTGCCAATACATTCTTGAAATACCGTAAGTGAAGAAGCGTCCATAAATTAGCATTCCCCTTAAGGATAATATGTGCACCTCTACCGCCATCACCCCCATCAGGACCTCCCTTTG
>CANCKV010000465.1 GCA_947378615.1 Chitinophagaceae bacterium
ACTTGGGTGATAGAGTAGTTGTTAGTTGTTAGTGGTTAGTTGTTAGTTATGAGTTATGAAATATGAGTTATGAAATATGAATTACTCATGACCTACTACTTATAACTTAATACTTACAAACTAGTACTTAAAAGAATAAATTAATCATATTTAAAAAGAACAAGCAATATGTTAAGTAGAATTGCAGACTCATTATTTTGGACAAATAGATATATGGAACGTGCCGACGGAATGCTTCGTTGCACAATGACAAATTATATTCTCATGTTCGACAAGGGGGTTAGTAATAACCTAAGTTGGCAGCATATTCTTGAAGTATTTGCCGAGGTAGAAGAGGATGTTATTGATGATATAAAATTCAATACTGAATCGGCGCTGAATATTTTACTTCTTGACCCTAATAATATTAATTCTTTAAAAAATATTTTGGGTAATGCAAGAGAGAATGCGAGGGGAATTCAAGATAATATTACTAAGGAAGTGTGGGAGCAAATAAATGGGATGTATCACTCTATCAACACCCCGCAGTTAGTTGATAAGCTGAAAGGATATGACGCTTTAGAGACCGTCAATACTTTCTGCACAGAATCGCTGCTTTATAATGGGGTGACAGATACGACAATGCCTCGTGGACTTGGCTGGAGTTTTATGAATTTAGGCCGCTATATCGAAAGGTGTTTTATTACGATTGAAGTGGCTGAAAAGTTCTTTAGTTTTATTGATTATAATCTAAGCGATGAGAAAGATATTTTGCAATGGCGTCCTATGTTATTGGCACTTTCTGGCTATGAATTGCATTTAAAAACATACAGAAGTTCAAGTCACAATGAAAATGCTTTGCATCAGGTGATTTTTAATCAGAACTTTACTAGAAGTGTATTGTATTCTTTGAATCGAATTTCGAAGTATTTGGTGGATGTATTGCAGGAAAACAATACGGAACATAAGGATGCAATCATCAAACGCTTTGGACGACTAATCAGTAAAGTGGAATATATGGATTTGGATACCCTCAATAAAGATAATCTGAAAGACTTCTTTGAAGAATTAAAAATATCACTAGGAGATTTCAGTGATTTGATAGGATTAAGCTTTTTCTCTTACTCTTAAAATAAAATGGTCACACATCCTAATTCTTTATCATCATCAAGCAATTTCGACTATCGCCTCTTGAGTTGCGGAGATAAATGGAATGGATTGGTGTAAGATTATGTAGAGACAAGACGATTATGTAGAGACAAGGCATGCCTTGTCTCTACATAATCGTCTTGTCTCTGCGTAATCACCTTGTTTATATGTCTAAATATTTGATTCATTTATTGAAGAAAATTAATTCTGATTTAGATTTCTTCATTAGATTTTCAATTCGTTCCAAAAACCTTTATTTTCTCTTGTTTTTCCTTGTTTACTTGCTATCAAGACCTCCTATTTACGCTCCTTTTTTATGAATGATGATATTGGTCATAAAAAACGTAAAATGATTCCTGTACTTTCGCCTAAATTAATTAACAACAATGCGTTTCTTGCCTAAAAATAAGATGCCCCCTTTAATTTTTTGGTTTGTAGTTATTCTTTTCATCAATATGTTGGGGGTAATAGGGTTTATGCTTGTCGAAAACCTGAGTTTTTTCGATGCACTCTATATGACGGTTATCACTATCACTACAATAGGCTATGGCGAGGTTAAACCACTGTCACATAATGGGAGGGTATTCAATATCATCTTTATTATTACTTCCTTTACTACAATTACAGTTGCACTTGCTTGGTTAACCCGGTATATTGCGAGTGGTGAAATGTTTTTATACTTAAAAAATAGAAAGCTCATGAAAATGTTGGAGCAATTGAATAATCATGTAATAGTTTGTGGTTTTGGCAGAAATGGACAACAAGCTGCAAAGACATTAAAGAGTCATAAATTGCCTTTTGTGGCGATTGATTATAGGGAAAAAAACATTGATGATTTCCTGAAAAACGATTCTGAACTTATCTATATAAAAGGAGATGCTACTGATGATGCCTTGTTGGTACAAGCTGGAATACATCGGGCAATTGGTTTGATTTGTGCCTTACCTACCGATGCAGACAATGTTTTTGTTGTGCTTTCTGCAAGAGCACTGAATTCAAAAATTCAGATTATAAGTCGTTCTGCTCAAGCAAGTTCTATTGCTAAGTTAAAGAAAGCAGGTGCCGACAATGTAATCATGCCCGATAGAATAGCCGGAACTCACATGGCAACCTTGTTATCTAAACCGGATGTAATTGAATTTATCGATTATCTTTCTGGTGAGGAGGGGGAGAGTATTAATATTGAAAGTGTGGCCTACGAACATCTACATGTCTCTATTCAGGATACTACATTAAAACAAGTGATGGAATGGGAAAAAACGGGCATGACATGTATTGGGGTTAAAGATACTGAAGGGAAATTTATTATCAGTCCTTCCGAAGATACTTTGATACGACCAGGAATGAAAGTGATTGTATTGGGGTCTAGAGATCAGATTAGGAAAATGAAACATAATTTGATTAATATAAAATAGCCAATAATATTTCTGCTAGATGATTTTGACCTGCAAATTAGTTTGAACTATGACGGAAACCATTTAAAATAAAGAGAATCATTTAATTCAATTATTCAGTTACAAATTCAGAAACAAAATAAGGGGCTTTGCGAAAATCTTTATTTCATTCATACAGTAAACTCTTATTTTTGTCCCTCATGTTCTCTTTTAGAAAAATATTTTTTTTATTCATTTGTTTTGTTGTCAGTATTTGTGCAATTGCTCAATCTGATACTACACCCTCTGTAAATGAATTGGCTGCAAAGCCGGCTGCTACACCTAAGAAGCGATTACTGATTAAGAGGGATAGTACGACTAAAAGAAGTGCAGAAAAAGAGTCTTTGTTTTTTACGTTAAGAACAAAGGATAGTATTTTAATAACGGATACTCAAAGACATTTGATTAGAGATTCTTTTTTTTTAAAAGATTCAATGCAATTAGTTCAAAAGAAGATAGATTCAGTTAGAATTGATTCTCTTAAAAAGGAATTGACAAAAAAGGTTGTTAGGGAAAAAGATACTTCTACTTATTGTTCAATATTTGGTGGATTATATATTCCTATTAATCTTAAACCATTGGCATTACTAGAAAAGGAGCGAAACCCCGAGGAAAAGGACGCACTTTTTTACACACTTCTAGCTATTTTATCTATTGTTGCTTTTACAAGGGTTGTTTTTCCGAGGTATTTTGTAAATATGTTTTCCTTATTATTCCAAACCTCCTATCGACAAAAGCAGTCAATAGAACAGCTGACAAACAATAAGATTTCATCATTCCTATTGAATGTTGTGTTTATTCTTAGCATTGCTATGTATGTAACACTAATCTTTGAAAAGATACACTTCTTGCATTTCAATTTTTGGATTATATACGCTTATTGTATAGTTACTTTTATAATTATTTACCTATTCAAATTTGTTTTCTTGCATTTCATGGGTTGGATTTTTAATGCAGAAGAAGCGATGGATGCATATTCCTTTATTATTTTTCTTAATAATAAAATAATTTCCCTTGTTTTATTGCCCTTTATTTTCATTCTTGCATTTTCAGAGGGTGAAATTTCTGCTATTTCGTTGGTTATTACCTACGTTTTGATTGGAATTGGACTTTTATATAGGTTTTTTATCGTAATGAGTTCATTAAGAACAACATTGAAGGTGAATCCCC
>CANCKV010000466.1 GCA_947378615.1 Chitinophagaceae bacterium
TTCTAATATCCAAGTAAAGTAATCGTGTGGATGATAGGCAGAAAGGAGTAGGCCAAGAAAAAATGCAATACAAATTATCCAGTATTTCTTCATGCGTCAAAGATAAAAGAATGATTAAGACACAGCACAACATGTGAATATTTCGATAGTTATCGATTGTACACCGATTATTGATGAGTAGCTTATTGATTACCCTACAAGTGGAAAACGATTTAGCAAACAAAAGCAGCAATTTTTAAATTCATTTCAAGTGGATGTTTGCAAATAGAGTGCAATATGAATCTGTCAAGCTTATGCGCATGCCAGTATCTTTTTGTTCATTTATGGCGTGGCTACTATATAACTTCTTTTTATAAAGTCGTTCCTAATGCTACAAAGTAGGACTTCTCTGTGACCTTCTTTTTCTAATATGTGGCTATGTATGTGGTAGCCTTTTTTATTTTCTAAAAGTTATATAAGGAAGTTGTAGGTAATAAGTTTTAAGTAAAAAACATACTTAGTTGAGAGACTAATTGCTCACTTTATTTTCATTGCATTCCTAACCAGAAACATGAATTCTTTCATTTCTTACTTTGTGGCAAAAGATTTTTTTTCTTTGAAATGTGATTATCACTTATTAGTGAGTTATAAAAAAAGCATTAAAGATTCAAGTTGATAATTGATAATTATTTTGATTTTAACTAAAAAGCTAATCGTTTTTTACCTCAGTCAAATGACTTTGAGCACTTGCAATTTGTAAAATGAAAAAAGCATTTGACTTTGAGCAATTCCAAATCCCGAAATGAAAAAGTCGTTTGACTTTGAGCAACTCCAAATCCCGAAATCAAAAAAGCGTTTGACTTTGAGCACTTGCAAATCCCGAGATGAAAAAGTCGTTCGACTTTGAGCAACTCCAAATCCCGAGATGAAAAAGTCGTTCGACTTTGAGCACTTGCAAATCCCGAAATGAAAAAAGCGTTTGACTTTGAGCAACTCCAAATCCCGAGATGAAAAAAGCGTTTGACTTTGAGAACTTGCAAATCCCGAGATGAAAAAAGCGTTCGACTTTGAGCAATTCCTTGTAGCAGTTGGTCAAAGTCGTTTGACTTTGATGAAAATGTAATAATTTTTTTCCTCAGTCAAATGAATGGATACTTTAGGAGGCGTTTAAAATCGAAAAACAAGGAAAAATGCGTGCTTGAAATTAAATTAAAATATAAGATGAATCACTGAAAGCCTTTCCTATATTTGTTTCATGTTTGGGGAGAATATCTAAAAGAAAGGCTATCCGATTGAGAATACTTCCTGCACATAATATAAAATAGTGGCTTTTTGGGGTTGAGAGGGATGAAGTAACTAGATAAGTAATGATAAGTCCATGACAGGAGTCATGAACTAGCACCCTGATTTTCGGGGAGTAGATTATTTGTTAGAGTATTCATGAGCTAGTGGGGCAATAGCTACAACTAGTCACGGAGAATATAAATAAAAATTAAGAGATATGAAAGGGAGAATAAAATGGGTTTTGGGCATAATTATGTTTATCGTAATATCGAATAATCCGATTGCATCTTGGATGATAGATAGCATTTTGGGGCAGGATTATTATGCATATAGTAACGGTGACGGTACATTAACACTTTGGTGCGGCTCGTTTAAAGAAACGTCATATCCAAATGGTATGTCTTTATCTCTTACCAAAATAGATTCTTTGCATACAGGGGAGATTGAACCTGCAGGTGTGACATTACGAAGGTTATATCCAAATGCTGATACAACAATATATCGTTTGTTTTGGAAGAATCCATTTAAATTCTGGCATTGGTGGCAATACATAAGCAAAGACCATAAGTATGATTTTCCTTACAAAAGTTGGGAAGAAATAGAAGCACGAAGACCAAAAGATTTTAAACGCAATAATCAATATCAGCACTTCTAATGTTTAAAATTGCCTCCCCCTCTAGTGCAGGAGTGTAAGAGAATCGGGGTCTCGAACAAGATCCCAGTCATGTTAGTTGCTGTTACTAAATTACAAAAAATGGGAAGTTACAGGGACTTGCAATGATGGTTTAGTAATGTTGATGATGGGCTAGAAAGTGAAAAGGGTTGCTTACATTGACGGAATAGAAGGGTATTTATGAATAGGTTTAGTAAAGAAAGGCACATGAAAGTTTCATGCGGCAGTGTGGAAAAAACTGTTGTGTTTAGACTCTGTAATAAATGATTAAAAACCTAAGATGTACAAATTAATATTCAATCAGGTTATTGAGCCTCAAAGAAACATGAATTAGCTCTGATTCATGTTATTGTGCGTCATAGAAACATAAATTAACACGCATTCATCTTTGTGAGCGTCATATAAGCATGAAACAACACTAATTCAGGTTTGTGAGCGTCATAGCAGCATGAATCAGTGCTGATTCATGTTCGTGTGAGTCACAATAGCATGAATTGACACCGATTTATGTCATTGAGATAAATAATAGAATGAATTAGTCAATTTTCATGTAAAAATTTTAAGATACTCATTGGAAAATGTTGAATACTTATAAAAAATTATTATGGAGGAAGGCTACTATTCTAATGACAATCTAAATCCTACATGTAGCACTGGCTAATAATTATCATTTCGCCATTATCAAGTATTAACAACGTATGTTTGTCGGATAAAAACAAATTGTCATGCAAGGAAAGTACGTCAACCCCACTAGCGCAAGAATGAATTGGTTTGTAGGATACAGTACCCACTAGCTCCCGACAAATTACCTCTGCTAGCGCTCGTTAAAGCAGTTTTTTTTAAAACAGATGCCGTTCATTTATTTTTATCAAATACTTTTTGAAAGTATGATAATTCATTTCTTTTTCATTATTGAACTCTTTATATAAATCTGTATCAGATTTTAATAAATGTAAAAGTTGAGGTTGAGTAACTAACCACCGCCCATTTGAATCAAAATAATATAACATTACCCGGTCGTCTCCATAAGTATTATTTAAACTATTAATAGCAAGTAAACCTAAATCACCTCGATAATATTTATGCTTTTCGTAGTAAACTACCCCAACAAAAGGATATTTCCCTATCCTCGTAACTTTAAAATAGGTATTGTTGATACTTCCATTTTTTGCATATCCCTTTACTTTTATAAATGTTTCTTTCCCATCACAAAACCCATAATCATGTCGAACCTCTACTGTGTTATCTACAAAACGATAACCTAAAGAAAGAATAACTGTATCTCTTTCAGTAGAAAATTCTTTCATAGTTTTATAAGTAAATGAATCCGTAATAGAAGGTAAATTATTAAGAAATTCTTTTTCCGTTTTATAAATCCCTGCTTTCAACTTTAGTTTTCCAACCAAATTCGAAGAAGAATCCTGCGCATCAACACCATTAAAAAGGGAAATAAAAGTAAGTAATGCAATTATTTTAGTCATCATGATTCATCTTTTATTCATGCGCCAAATATAAAAGCAATACTGAAATAATTATTTTTGCAATTTTAAGTTCATCAACTTATTCAGGAACGTTTTAGCATAAAAAATACCCTTTGAAAGTCGAATGCAGGTACATGAACTCACTACTATCCTATAATCCCGCAACTATCTTTCTATACTTATCCACCGAAGCCGACATCCCTTGTTTCCCATGATAGGTAGGAGCAACGTAGATGAATGAATAGGGTTTATATAGGGTGGCACAGGAAGAATTATTCGCTTTAAATTGGGTATATTTCTTCCAATCTTCA
>CANCKV010000467.1 GCA_947378615.1 Chitinophagaceae bacterium
ATTTTATCAATTATATCTAGATTATTTAAATAATGAAGATGCCTATAATATTCCCACAAGAATTGCTTCGCTTACTATCCCAGTACTCATTTGTCAAGGAACAATGGATACGGCAGTTATCTTGGATAATGCGTTGTTATTACATAAAAGCTTACCAAATTCTAAACTCTTTACCTTGGAAACGGATCATGTTTTTGGAAGGAGTCATCCTTGTTTGAATAATGAATTGCCACCTGCCACAACTACGGTTGTTGCAGAAACAATCAGATTCTTTCATAATAAATAAAAAGAACAGATTTGTTGGCATCATGAGATAAACTTAGCCTACCTTCATCTGATATGGAAAGCGAATTGGTTTACCAAATGGCATTGACACAAGTTACTGGCATTGGTTCGGTTCAAGCAAAATTATTGACAGAACATTTTGGTAGTGCTACTGCAATATTCAAAGCAAATAAACATACACTAAGCTCAATCGAAGGATTTGGAGAAATCAAAGCTACTGCAATAAAAAAATTCACCGGATTTGCTTCCATAAATGAAGAAATAACTTTCTGTGAAAAGCACCACATATCAATACTCTTTCTGAATGATAAGGCCTATCCGAAGCGGCTGCTTAATTGCTATGATGCACCAACTATTTTGTACTTCAGGGGCAATACCGATTTGAATGCTAGCCGTATCATTAGTATCATTGGCACAAGGGTAAATACGGATTATGGTAAACAAATAACAGAGTTGATTGTCCGGGAATTGCAAGACCAAAATGTGTTGGTAGTAAGTGGTATGGCGTTTGGGATTGATAGCATTGCACACAAGGCAGCACTACAAAACAACTTACCAACTGTGGGTGTACTTGCACATGGTTTAGACATGATTTACCCCTCACAACACAAGACCTTGGCGACAGAAATGATTCAAAATGGTGGATTATTAACTGAATATCCTCGTTCGACACCGCCGGACAAGCATAACTTTCCACGAAGAAACCGCATTGTGGCAGGAATGGCTGACGGAACGATAGTAGTCGAAACTGCCACTAAGGGCGGAAGCATGATAACAGCCGAAATCGCTTACAACTACAACCGGGACTTATTTGCCATTCCCGGAAAATTGACAGATGCAAAGAGTGCAGGATGCTTGAAACTTATTCAACAAAATAAGGCTGCCATATTCACTTCTACTCAAAACATGATGGAGGTATTGGGATGGACACAAAAAAAGGTTACTGCAAACAAGCAAAGGGAACTATTTATAGAACTTACTACAGATGAGCAAAATCTAGTCTCCATTTTACAAACAAAAGAAACGGTTCACATCGACGAACTGTATCTGAAATCGGGGCTGAGTAGTAGTAGTGTTGCCGCTGCAATGCTGAATATGGAATTGCAAAACGTAATTATCTGTATGCCTGGTAAAGTGTATCGTTTGGTATAGAAAGCAGAATTCAATAAATATTAACTTTTAAAATCTGCAAGCTAGAATTTGAAAACTGTTTTAATTTCAGAATTTAAATTAGGATAGAGTAAACATTCCTTTACTTTGCAGAAGAAATTATTTTATCATCTTTTCAAACATTAAAATCATGGGAGCAATAGTTACTGTTTTACAACCTTCTGAAAAGAAATTGAAATTAACAAAGAAACCAAAAGTATTTAGAGAGTTAGTCCTTAATGGACCTGTTATGACTCCTGAGCAAATTAAATTTTATGAAAAAAGACATCCATGGTTGAAAAAAGTAACAGACTAATCTATTTAGACTCATCAGTTTTAATTGATTATTTTAGAAAAGGTATAAAAAGCAACAGCTTTTTGGAACAACTTTTGGTTAATATAATACCTTTTCTGTTTCAGTTATTACCCAATATGAAAACTATACAGGTTCAACTATTGAGCAAAAAGTCTTTTGGGATGACTTCTTTATCAATATTGTCATAGAACCCTACACTTCACCATTAATCTTCACTTCTATCCTAATTGAAAGAGATTTGAAGCTGAAAAGAAAGTCAATTGACTTTAGAGACCTCGCTATCGCAGCTACAGCTTTACATTTCCATGAACCCTTTGCCACTTTAAATGCCAAACACTTTAATAATATAGATGGATTGGAAGTCATTGTTCCAAAACTTAAATGAATTAGAATAGACTTCTTCAATAGAATATAAACCATTACAAGGATGAAAAATGCTGACTCCATCGACTTCTAATCACAAATTCTATCCGTGTAATCTATTTTAAGGGTTGAGATTTCAAATAATAGATGCTACAAATGCCTCACATATTGTAAATGGATATTTACTAGTTATTTTCAAACAGGACTTGCCATGCAATCATTCATCTCAGAGAGTTATTGGAATACGAGTATCTAAGCAAAGTATAAATTTTAACGAACATCTAACCTGATTATCATTTATGCGTAAGCTAACTATTGGTAAAAGAAATCGGTATTAGTAAAACCAAGAAAATAGAAATTGAATTATAAACCGCTCAATCCACTACTTTCGCACTGTTTTAAATTGATATTGTTGTATTGATTATTGGTAACCTTTAAATATTAAATTATGTGTTTAGCAATACCGGGAAAAATAATTTCGATTGATGCAACTCAGAGCGGAACATTTCGTTCGGGTAAGGTATCTTTTGGTGGAATAATAAAAGAAGCAAACCTATCGATGGTTCCTGAAGCAGTCATTGACGATTATGTATTAGTGCATGTGGGAGTGGCTATTAGTAAGTTGGATGAAGAAGAAGCCTTGATTACGCTTGACTATTTCAGACAAATAGGCGAGTTAGATGAGTTGGAACCTTATGATGAAGAACCTGTAGCTAAAGAAACCGAATAGCATGAAATATTTATCAGAATACAGAGACCCCGAATTAGTTCAACAGTATTTAAAAGAAATTCATCGCATCACCACAAAACCGTGGACTTTGATGGAGATTTGTGGGGGACAAACACATAGTTTGGTGAAGAATGGCATTCTAGACATGCTGCCCAAATATATCACAATGGTACATGGCCCCGGTTGCCCCGTTTGTGTAACTAGTGTAAGTGTGATTGATGAGGTCATTTGGCTAGCCGAACAACCTAATGTTATTATAGGTTCATTTGGAGATATGCTGCGTGTACCAGGTTCAAGAAAAAGTCTATTGGAAGCAAAGGCAGAAGGCGCTGATATCCGCATCTTATATTCCCCTCTTGAAGCGGTTAAAATAGCGAAGGAAAATCCAACTAAAGAAGTTATTTTCTTTGCTGTTGGGTTCGAAACAACAGCCCCTGCGAATGCTTTAAGTGTAGTACATGCACATCAAATGGGTATTACTAATTATAGTATTTTGGCTTCACATGTATTGGTACCACCGGCTATGGAAGCAATATTAAGTGATGAAGAAAATATGATTGATGGCTTCTTAGCAGCAGGGCATGTGTGTGCTATCATGGGTTTTGAAGAATACTTCCCAATTGCCGAAAAATATAAAACGCCACTTGTTGTTACTGGTTTCGAACCAGTAGATTTATTGCAGGGCATCATGATGACTGTTCAACAATTGGAAAAAGGTGAATACAAAGTAGAAAATCAATATGCCCGTTCCGTTCAAAGAGAAGGCAATAGAAGGGCAAAAGAAACCATTAAGGAGGTATTTGAAGTGAGCGATCGTATTTGGAGGGGAATAGGGGAAATTCCAATGAGTGGATATGAAGTAAACGAACAATACAAACAATA
>CANCKV010000468.1 GCA_947378615.1 Chitinophagaceae bacterium
GAGCATTCGGTTGTAAGATAGCAACAGGCAAAGTTTGATTTGGGTAAGTTTGTTCAACACCTTCTATTACCATTCCACCAAAGCCTGATTATGTGATATCATCAACTTAGCCAAACGAATTACTTACTTCTTTAATGCTGTTAGATAATTTGCCTCATGCGTAATTTACAGCTGATTGTGAAGAGACATTAGTTTTGAAGCCAGAACATAACAATATGCCTAAATCGAATATAATTTTTTTCATCTTGAAAGCGTATAAATCATTTATATAATTAAAGTTAAATATTAAATTATAGTAAACTAATTTTCAAAGTTACCTTCTTTAATTGGGATAATTTTTAATCTATATTAAAAAATAGATGTTTATAATTTTTAACCAAGGTAAGCAATAGAAATGTTGTTACAACTCAGGTCTGAATTGCATCATAATAACAAGGGCATCAAGAATATTATTGCCACTTTTTCTGGTGGTATCAATAATTGACCTGATTACGGCAAATGAATCTGCCCCCTTATCCGACCTGAATTGACCAGATACTTTTGTTTTTATCTTGATGTTCCTTATTGCCCTTTCAGAGGCATTATTATCAGGTGGCACATAATGGTATCTGAGGAATGTAAGTATGCTTGGGTGATTTTTTTTGAGTCTAGCGATGAATGCTTTCACCTTATTATGTGTGGATGCCTCTTCGTACTCATTTAATAAGAATTCTAACCTTAGTTCAATTTCTCTTACTTTTTCATTAGAGAGCCTATCGTCCCTTTCTGAGAATTGTTTGTCAAGTTCAATGGCATCACAAAGCAGTATTTTCATTTTTGCACTCCATTTGCAGGATAAGGCATCCTCAAAATTATTCAGTTCTCTTAGCAGATGTGCAATACACAACTGATGCAGAAGTGCTAGCACTTTTAGTTGTGTCCGCAAACAGTCACTGACATAGACGGATGTCGGGAATCCATTAGGAAAATATTCCATTATAGTCTTGTAACCCCTGTTCATTGACGCAACGATAAAGGTAAGAGCTTTGGTTTGCCATACAAATAACCAACCATTCTTACCATTGATATGTGCCCCCGTTTCATCACTACCGACTACCTTTTCTTTCTGGATACGTTCTTGAATCATTTCATAGACAGGCTGTGCTATCTGCGTGGACTTCTTCAACATGTTGTCAACCGTTCCCTGACTCAAAGAAATGCCAAACAAGTCCTTGAGCAATACAGTCAACCTCTTATAAGGCAGATGCTGAAACACGGAAAGGTATGAAACCAATGCAGTAATGAGACTACTGTATTGTATGGGTGCATTGATGTTTAATGGGAAAATTCCCTTGGTTTTATTGCCACACCTACTACACTTTTTCTCGCTGGCAACATGCTCTACATACTTTGCCTGTATAGGAGGTATGACGACCTCCTGTCTCTTTTCTACAATGACGGAAGGCTCGTCTTCAAGACTTTCACCACAACAACTACATTTCATAGGGTGGTGAATCACAGTTTCGTCCGGAGTAAGACTAATGGGAAGTGTACTCCCTTTATGACCTGGCTGTCCTCCTGATTTCCTATCTGATTTTTCACGAGAGTTCTTTGTATTGGAGCGTCCAATCTGATGGGATGGAGGGGTGTTGCTGCTATCACTCTTTTTGCCATTTATCAAGTGCCTGATTTGTTCCTCACGTTGTAATACTCTCAATTCTAGTACATCAACTCTTGAGGCCTTGGAAACAAGGTCAAGATATTCACTCTTTAATATGGCAACTGTTTCTTCGACTATATTAAAACGTAAAACATGCTCTTTTATTATATTAACCCAAGTATTTTAGAAAATAAAGGTATAAATAGACCTGAGTAGTAACGAAATGTTCTTTAATCAAAAACTAGTTCAAAAACTTGGCTTTTTTGTGTTTGTTAATTTATTAACTAGTAAATTGTGTAATCTGGATTTAACCCAAAATACCCAATAGAACCCTATTGTAAGCTCCAATTACTTCAAATACAAACGTTTATTGATTTATTCTCCCTCAAAAATTTATTATGTTTTCACTCAAAAAATTAGCTCAAATATCTGTATTTTTTGAAATTGAAACTTTCATCATAAGTCTATAGCGTAATTTGGGTTTAATGAAAAATACTTGCAACTAACGTTTCCTTCCTCTAATAACACTCAGTGTTTGTTGTGTAATACCAAGGTAAGAAGCAATATGACCCAATGGTGCCCTCATAAGAATGCTTGGGTACTGTTCCATCATATATTTATAACGGCTTTCTGCATTTTGAAATTGGATGGCATATAATGTTTCAGTGGTTTGTTTTAATACATTTAATAAAACCATAATCATCAGCCCTTCAATGCCCTCCATTTTTCTCATATTTAATTCAAAGTCTTCGTAATTAGCTACATAAGTAATAGATTCCTCTAAAACTTCGAAACCATACACAGATTGTCTGTTAAAGAAAATACAATCCAAAGGCCCAACAAAAGAATTTTCATCAAAGAAATGGTGGGTTATATTTTTTTCATCCAGATTGTAATAGGATCTGATTAACCCTTTCTCCAGAAAATATAATTTTGTAGAAAATTTATCAGGACTCAGAAGTCTGGTGCCTTTTGGGTGTACTTCCTTCTTAAAGATAAGGCCAACCTTATCCATCAAATCAATTGAATTAGGAATATGACTTTTCAAAAATTCTTTTAAATCCATTTGTTAACAGGTAGTTTGTTATTTAATAAAAAACCTACGGTGAAACTTTAATCGTACAAACAATTTTACAACATTAAATTCTTTCCAACTCTGTACGCCTTCGACAAGCTGCTAAGGACTAATTTGAATATGGTTGAAAATCAGTAGCTACTTTTATCCAATTTGCACCTCATCAGTCTCAGGGAGACAATCAGGCTGATATTCGTATTGAATCATTTGTCATTTTTAAATAAACTTGAGAACATTAATTAATGCCTCAGACTTACATTCGTTTCTTAACTAAACGACATTGCATTATAATTCTTTATTTTGAAACAGGGTAAAAGTATTATATATTCAATTCTAAACGAAATTATTATTTTTATTTTTTAATCATGTTTGAACAAACCTTTTTTTAGTTAAGGTTTCTTGAAGAAATCTATATTAAATTCTTATTTAAAATCATGAATTTGGAAAAATTTCACTACTATTCACAAATGCTCCTTTTATAGAATTATAATAAATGAAAATATTTTTCTATATTATTCGAACATTGTTACAAAAAACTTAGGTGGTTTTGTTTCAGAAATTTTCTGTATGATACTTTATTTGAAGTATAGACAACCCTGTAAGCTAAGTCTATTATTTTTCCGCTTAGCTTATTTAATTATTTTCTGAATTTAATAATTGATTTGTGGTGTATAAATAGAATTGCTAAGTAATTATAACAGGTACAAATTTCTAGTTGTAAAAGTGAAAATAAGACACATCATTTTATTCTAGTTTTAAAAAAAATAAAAGAAAGATTTTCAGTACACTTCAGGATGGTTTTTTTGCAGACAAGGTTACTTTTGATTTTTGATGGATATTTAACAAGTGCTGAATATTGAAAATTCATATACAAATATCCTACAAAAATAAAAGCTTTTTTTTTGCTATCTGCCAAAAGAAATTGGATTTTAATTTACTTTATATTTTTTAATTGAATTGCTATGTTATTGAAAAAAATTAGGT
>CANCKV010000469.1 GCA_947378615.1 Chitinophagaceae bacterium
GCTTTCGAAGAATTGACAGGATATTCAATGAAAGAAGTTATAGGTAAATCTCCCGGAAGCTTATTACAGGGAGAAGAATCAGACCTTGAAACAATTTCTTATCTGAGCGAACAAATACAAAATGGACTTCCATTTGAATGTGAAATCATTAATTATACTAAGGAAGGAAAACAATATTGGATTCGCCTATCAGGCCAACCAATATTTGACGGAAATGGTAATGTAGTACAGTACTTCGCATTTGAAGAGAATATTACCGACAGAAAGTTTGCAGAAAAAAAATTACAAGAACAACGTCATTTTTATGAAGATGTATTAAATAATATCCCCACAGATATCGCAGTTTTTGATATGAATCATAGATATCTCTTTTTAAATCCAATTGCAATTAGAGATCCTGAAATAAGGAAATGGATGATTGGTAAAAAGGATGAAGATTATTGTAAACTACGAAATAGGGATTGGAATGTTTACAAAGAAAGAAGGGTTTTATTTAATCGAATATTAGAAACGAAGAAATTATACACTAAAGAGGAGGAACTAATCACTCAAAATGGTAGCAAAGAATACTTTCTACGAAACATGTATCCTGTTTTGGATGAAAATGGAGAAGTTAGGTTAGTGATTGGTTATGGATTAAATATTACAGAAAGAAAACTGATAGAACAACAACTTGAAATTAAAGAAAAGCGTTATCGTGATTTATTTAATTACAGTCAGGCATTAATTTGTACACATGATTTAACTGGAAAAGTATTATCTGTGAATCCTGCACTTTGTTCCTCTTTAGGCTACAGTGAAGAAGAGTGTATTGGGAAATCATTGATAGAATTTATTCCTGAGAAAGATAAATCAAGATTCAATTCTTTATATCTTGATAAAATAATTAATGAAGAAAAGGCTTCAGATGTTTTTCGTGTAGTACACAAAAATGGAAATATCATTTTTTTATTGTACCAAAACTATCGTGTAGAAGAGGAGGGCGAAGAGCCTTATGTGATTGGTTTCTCTCAGGATATTACTGATAGAATTAAAGCTGAACAAGAATTATTGGTTGCAAAAAAGATGACTGAAGATTCTGCTCGAGCAAAGGAAGTTTTTCTTGCCAATATGAGCCATGAGATAAGAACACCGATGCATGGAATTTTAGGTATTGCAGGTTTGCTTGCTAAAACACATTTAGATGAACATCAAGAAAAATATATTAAGCTGATTACTGAGTCTGCAAATAATTTGGTTGTCATCGTTAATGATATTTTAGATATTGAAAAAATTGGCTCAGGGAAGATAGAGTTTGAATCGTTAGACTTTAATTTGTATGATAAATTAAATACTACTTTACAATCATTTCAATATAAGTCAGAAGAAAAAGGCATTCAACTCAATTTGAAAACAGGATTTAAGGATGACTTTTATGTAAATGGCGATCCCTATCGCTTAAGTCAAATTTTGAATAATTTGGTTAGTAATGCATTAAAATTTACTGCTCAAGGAAACATCACTGTTTATTGTGATGTAGAGAAAGTGGACTTACATAATATGATTCTTCATTTTAAAGTAAAAGATACCGGAATAGGAATTAGGTCAGATAAATTGTCTGTTATCTTCAATCCTTTTGTTCAAGCTTCTTCTGATACTACTAGAAAATATGGCGGAACAGGTCTTGGACTCTCTATTTGTAAAAATTTAGTCGAACTTTTAGGAGGTAATATTTCTGTTGAAAGTAAGGTTGGAAAAGGAACTACCTTTTTATTTTCCATTCCTTATAAATATGGTAAAACGATTGAAAAGGAAGAAAATAACCATTCATTACAACTGAATGAGAATGCATTTTCTTATAAAAGGATATTGATGGCCGAAGATGTAGTTGTAAATCAGTTTTTAGCTAAAGTAATACTTGAAGGAGGAGGCTTTACTATTGATATAGCGAATAATGGACTTGAGGCAATAGAACTACTAAAAGCGAATAATTATGATTTGATTTTGATGGATATTCAAATGCCTGAAATGGATGGTATTACTGCCACTAAAGCTATCAGACTTCTTGATGACGTAGAAAAAGCGAGTATTCCAATAGTGGCATTGACCGCAAATGCACTTGTAGGAAATGAACAGGAATATTATGAGGCAGGAATGAATGCTTGCTTAACAAAACCTTTCTCAGAAAAGAAATTATTTGCTGTTATGAATAAACTTTTAAACCCTGCACTATTTTTGCACTCAAAAAAAGTAAAGTGATTTTAATGTGTCTTTCTTAAATCTGCAATTATGTTATATAATTTATCGGTCATAGAATTAATGGGGGACAATGATCCTGAATTTATTAATACCTTAATCAGTGTTTTTATCGAATCTATTCCTTCAGATTTGGAAAACATAAATACAGCTGCCGATAATCATGATTGGACACAGGTATCATTTATGGCTCATAAGATTAAATCTACTATTGATAATCTTGGGATTGAAACATTGAAAAATATTATTAGGATGCTTGAGGCTAAAAGTATTATTAGTGCTCTTTCTGTTGATGATATATTGAGTTATGTGAATGAAGTGACAAATGTAATGACTGAGGTAGTGAAAGAAATGAGAATCAATTATCCCAATATTTCTTGAATATACCCTATTATTTGATGGTTACTTCTATTAACTTATAATTATTATTGTTTGTTCTTATAAAGTCAAAATTCTCTTGATAATCTAAAGCATAGGATTTATCAAACTCCGAAAATAATTTGCTTGTCAACTTCTTTTTTCTTTTTTTATAGGTACTTATTAGTACCTCAAATAGAGGATATCTTTCTTTGAAATGAGCTCCGCAGGAAGTGAAAAAATTTCTGTATTCATTTTCTTTAAAAACTAATTGATTTAAAGGTTGTGCAGAAATTACTATTTGTTTGATATGCTCATTATTGAAAACTGATTTCAAAACGTTTTGAGGATATTGAATAAGGAAATCTTTTTTAGAAATATTATACCACCTACTAGACTTAAATTGCCAATATTTCATCTGCTGAAAATAGCAATCTTTTAATGCGCTGTCATTTTCATGATTCAAAAACAGCATAAATTTTGTATCAAACCATTTTTTAAATTCCTTTTCATAATCAATAAATGAATAGATAGAACTGTCAGTTCCTATAAATGAAACAACAATACTCGAGTCAAGTTCGGTATTATTAATAGTTTTCGAATACCAATTTATATTATTTGTGTTTGATTTTATATTGGAAATTAATACTTCATTTTTTTGATTGATAATAATAGTTTCACCATCAACCCAAGAATAGTTTTCACAGGTTGCAGTATCTTCTCCAAAATTATCACACTGTTTCTTAGCGTTTCTATAGACAATTGCCATATTATTAAAAAAAGGGTGTGCCATATTATATACAGCAGGTATGATGATTATACCCTCCTTTCCGAGAAATCCTACTCTGTCTTTTTTTATATCCCTGAAAATTATTTTATTTTCACTTTCACAGTCATAATTAAAGTCGAAGTCAATTCCACTTGACTTCCTAATTTTCTTTCCATTTCTAAATAGGAAATAAGTTTCATCTGAAAGTCCTGTTTTCTGATGGGCTTCAATTACATTGTAAAATGTATCAGCGGTAGTAAAACGTTCTAGATTTGCGGGGACTATTACCTTTCCTTTTAAATCTTTATAACCCCAATATTTTGTTGTACTATCTTT
>CANCKV010000470.1 GCA_947378615.1 Chitinophagaceae bacterium
TCAATATGTTCTTCGATATACTCCTTTACTCTTATCAGCAGCTTCTCATTTTCCGATTGCAAAACAACTGTTTCAGTCTCTACATTCAACCGCTTACTATACGTTTCCTTTAAACTTTGGTTAAGCATAATCAAATTATTAATCTTAAATCTTAGAATCTCCGCATTAAATGGCTTAGTCAGATAATCGCTTGCACCTGTTTTTAATCCCTTCAATTGGTCTGCATGTTCCGCAAGTGCTGTCAAAAGGATAATTGGAATGTGTGATGTTCTTTTGTCGGCTTTAATCTTGTTGCTCAATTCAATTCCATCCATAAATGGCATGCTTATATCGCTTACAATCACATGTGGGTGATGAAACAGCACCTTTTGCCAACCCTCTTTTCCGTCGGCGGCTTCTATTACCTTAAAATATGGTTTTAAGTTGTCCTTTATATAGTTACGAAAATCTTCATTATCCTCTACCAATAACAAGGTGAATTTTTCATTTAATTCTTCAACAATTGTTTCCTTTTCAAGTTCAAATTCTCCCTCTAAGCCATTTTCATGGTTTACCTCATTTGATAGCGTATTTGTAACAGGTTTAGTATGTAGTTCAAGTGGTAAAAAAACGGTGAAAAGACTGCCCTTCCCATAAGTACTTTCAACTGAAATTTCGCCGCCATGTAATCGAACAAATTCTTTTGTAATTGATAGACCAATCCCACTGCCCTGATTCATGATACTCGCATGTGTTTTCCCTTGAAAGAATTGATCAAAAACCTTTTCTTGTTCTTCGTCGGTCATTCCAATTCCTGTATCAGCTACACTGATGATGAGTTTATCTTTATCTTCTGTTTGATGAATACCAAGCGTTACATATCCTTCTTGTCCAGTAAATTTAAAAGCATTACTTAGCAAATTAAAAAGTATCCGTTCTATTTTGTCTTTATCAAAGACTGTATAATAAGAGGTAATTGTACTGTTATACTTAAAATTAATATGCCGCCTATCAGCAAGATCCCTAAATGATTCTGCAACATCACCAACAAAGGAAATTAAGTCATCTTTTGAAGTGTTCAATCGTACTTCTTGTTCTTCTAACTTACGGAAATCCAATAATTGATTAACAAGGTTAAGTAATCTCCTCGCATTTCTTTTAATCATCGAGAGTTGATTCTCTTTTTCCTTATCGTGTTCCTGATTCAACAAGGTTTCTACAGGTCCTACTATCAATGAAATTGGCGTTCTAAATTCATGACTTAAATTAGTCAGGAATTTTATTTTCACCTGGTCAAAAGCTCTTTGACGTTCTGTTTCTATTCTTTCGTTCTCTAATAACTGTCTAATCTTTTGTCGCTCCTGTTCCTCTGCAAACTTGATATGTATCTTTTGAATGGCGCGATAGCGGATTCCCCATAAGATTAATCCTACCGAAATTATATAAAATAGATAAGCATAAATAGTTCGCCAAAATGGGGGTTTTATATAAATGGAAATAGATGCAGCTTGAGTTGTCCATGAACTATTAGGACTATATGCCTTTACCTTTAGTGTATATGTTCCAGGGTCAAGATTTGTAAATACCGCAGTTCTTGAATTGCCAATTTTATTCCAAGTCTTATCAAAACCTTCAAGCATATATAAATACTCGCATTCATTGGAAATGGTATAATCAAGTGCAGCAAAATCGATAGAAAAATTTTGCTTATAGTTCAATCTGATTTCTTTTGCCACTGATATATCCTCTTGAATCGATGCTTTTGAATCGGGTATCACACTTTGATTTTCTACTTTTAAATCTGTAAATACTACAAGAGGAATATTCTTGTCATAATTTAATGCACTCGGTAAAAAATAATTAAATCCCTCTAGACCTCCAAAGAATAATTCGCCCATTGTGGTTTTTAATCCTGCTCCGAGATTAAAAGTGTTTCCTTGCAAGCCATTATGTATCGTGAAATTTTTAAATGATTTATTGCTAAGGTCATATTGGCTAATACCCTTATTTGTACTAATCCATAGTTTTCCTGCGTTATCCTCCAATATTTTGTAAATCATTGAATTGGCAAGCCCTTGCGTTTCGGCAAAATTGGTGAAGTTGTTATTTATATAATCAAGACGACAAATACCATTTCCTCTAGTCCCTACCCATATTATGCCATTTTTCAACGGCAATATTGTTTGTGCATCATCTATTGGTAAACCTGTGTTTGAAGGATTATAGGTTCTGAAAATTTTAGAGTCCTGATTATAAACGTTGAGTCCATTGCCAAGTGTGCCAATCCAAACATTGCCCAAGCTATCTACTTCAATCGCACGTATATAACTATTTACCAATACTCTCGCTTCATCTGTATAACTGTCAAATCGTTGGAATTTCCCTGTACTCGGATTAAATATATCTATCCCTTTTCCGTTTGTTCCAATCCAAACATTTCCATGTTTGTCTCTTTTTATACAAAAAATGTCGTTACTCGATAAGCCTGTAGAGCCTTCTTCTTTAGTAAAATGTTTGATAGAACCATTCAATATATTTAGCACATAAATCCCACGCATATAAGTTCCAATCCATAATTCATTATCAATTCGTTCCATTGTCATGATTGACAAAGATTTTGGGTTGTTTTTATCTAAGGAAAGGTGTTGACTCAAACCTGTATTTTGATTGTATAAATTTAATCCACCTCCATCTGTCCCTACATATAATATGCCATTTGCTGCTTCTGCAAAGGAGGTGACTTTTGGTGCGCTCAAGCCTAATTGATCAAAAGGGTTGCTGTGTACAAGATTAAAAAACGTGAGATTTCGATCATACTTATTGATACCACTTTGATAAGTTCCAATCCAATAAATGCCATTTTTATCTATAAATATGCACCTTACAGACTTTCCCTTCAATCCATAGCGATACCGGATATCCTCACTAACCCTTTCTACTATTGTTGTTTTTGGGTCGAAAATATTTAGTCCATTTTCTGTGCCAATCCAAATCTTACCTGTACTTTCTTGGGACATACAAAAAATTCTGTTACTACTTAAGGTAGTTGAATTGTTTTCTATGCTTTTAAAACTTTTAAATCCATTTCCATTAGGCAATAAAATATTTAAGCCTCCATCAGTTGTGCCAATCCACAAATGACCTTCTCTGTCTTCAGTGATTGATTTGATAGAATTATCACTAATTGATGTATCAGAAGAGTTTTTAGCGTAAAATCGGAAATTGTCTGTACTAGGGAGATAAAGATGTAATCCCAAATCCGTGCCTATCCATAGACGATTTTTTCCATCCTCAAATAAGCAAGTAATTGTATTCGACATCAGTTTACCATTACTACCAAGACCTGCCATGTAATATTTCGTATTTCCAGTAGAAGGATTATAAGCATACAGACCCGAATATCCTCCTATCCATAAGATGCCAACCTTATCCATGCAGATTGATCGGGCTGCACTTCCCTTTGTCTTGTCATAATTTTTAAAGGCATCTAATTTTCTGTCATATAACGATAGTCCTCGATTTGTACCTACCCAAAGATTGCCTGTAGGATCTTCATAAAGAGAGAGAATTTGGTTCGCTCTAATACTAGACGTGTCTGCAGCATTATGTCTATAAACTGTAAAACTAATGCCATCAAATCGGTTTAGCCCATCTTCAGTGGCAAACCACATATAGCCAAATTTGTCTTTTAGTATTGCATTAATCGTGTT
>CANCKV010000471.1 GCA_947378615.1 Chitinophagaceae bacterium
ACATCAAAAATAAGTGTACTGTTCGCACCTATTACAGCACTTACTTGTCTGTCTCCATAAGCTAAAGTTGGGTGTAAAAAGAATCTGAATTTACTGCCAGCAGGCATTAATTGTAATCCTTCTGTCCATCCTGAAATGACTCTGTTTAAAGGAAATGAAGCAGGTTGTCCACGTTGAACACTGCTGTCAAAAACGGTTCCATTAATTAATGTACCATGATAATGACAAGTCACTGTATCTGTAGCTTTAGGCTTTTCTCCTGTTCCTAGTGTAAGAACTTGATATTGCAAACCACTTGCTGTTTCAACAATTCCTTCCTTTGTTTTGTTTGCTGCTAGAAAATCTTCTCCTTCTTTAAGGTTAGCAGTACTTTTTCCATTCTTTAATTCAGCTAATTTATCAGCTATTCCCATTGTAAATGATTTATTTTATTTAAAATTGGAGGCGAAAGTAAGGAAGATATAAGTAATAAGTTCTAAGTTGTAGGTATTAAGTTGTTAGTAAATATACAAATCAAAGAATAAAATAGAATTATTAGTGTCGTGAATAGAGTAGAAAGATTTTGAAAGGATGGTGAATGATAGAAATGGGCGCATCCCAATTACAAATTCAAACAAATTTGTTTGTTTTAAAATTTCTTGTACACATTTCTATCATTCACCTTTCTTTCAGGACTTATTTAACTGTCAATGCCTAATTATCAATCATTAATTAAAGTACTCCCTTTGTACTAGGCAGTTGATTACTCAACGGGTCTCTTTTTACAGCCATCTTAATTGCTTTTGCAAAAGCCTTGAATATCGCTTCTATTTTATGATGTTCATTTTCTCCTCTACAATAAATGTTAAGGTTACATTTTGCTGCGTCACTAAATGACTTAAAGAAATGAAAGAACATTTCCGTTGGCATCTCTCCTATTTTCTCTCTTTTGAATTCGGCATCCCATACCATCCAATTACGCCCACCAAAATCAATCAGAACTTTCGCTTCGGCTTCATCCATTGGCAAAGCAAATCCGTAACGTTCCATGCCCCGCTTATCTGCCAAAGCCTTTCCAAATGCCTCTCCTAAAGCTAGACCTGTATCTTCGATAGTATGGTGTTCATCAATATGTAAGTCACCTTTTGTTTCTATTATCAAGTCCATCTTTCCATGTCGAGCAATTTGGTCTAGCATGTGGTCGAAGAAACCTAATCCAGTATTAATGATTGCTTTTCCAGTTCCATCAAGGTTTAAATCAACCTTAATCTTTGTTTCATTTGTATTTCGTTCATGAACAACGTGTCTTAATCCAAGTTTTAGAAAAGAATAGATTTCATTCCAATCACTTGTCTCTAATACTATTGTTGGTCGTAGTTCTTTTTCTTGTTCTTTTGTTAATTTCAACGTTTGTAAAGGGGATGTCAAATAAATGGCTTTTGCACCAAGATTCTTTGCCAATTGAATATCACTCCACCTGTCGCCGATGACAAAAGAATTAGCTATATCAAAGGATTCATTATTCAATAAATGAGATAACATCGCAGTACCCGGTTTTCGGGTTGGCTTGCCTTCATCAGGAAAAGTATTATCAACATGAACTTCATCAAAAACAAAACCTTCTCCTTGCAAAGTTCTCAACATAAGATTCTGAGAGGGATGAAATGTTGCTTCAGGAAATGAATCTGTTCCTAATCCATCTTGATTGGTCACCATTACTTTATAATAATCAAAGTCGGCAGCAATCTTTGACAAAGCTGTAATACACCCCTTTACAAAAGTTGTCTTCTCAATACTATCCACCTGAAAATCAGTAGGCGGTTCTTGTAATATCACACCGTCACGGTCTATAAAAAGTATTCTCTTCATGTAAAATCATTATAAAATGTTGAGTCCTTTGATGGACGAAAGTGCCAAAAGTAAGGATTACGATAGTAATAAGTGTTATGTTAGAAGTTTGTTTACGAATTGTAAATTAAATATTTATGTGATTAGATTAATAATCGATAAATACTTATTACCTAATACGAACAACTTTATACTCACTTTCAGACTTTTATTTATTAACCCAAATAAACTTCCGTACGTTTGCTGCGATGCAAGAATATAATTTGATGACGAACACAATTCTATCTAATCTAAAGATAGATACACTCAATGAGATGCAAGAGGCTTCGATAAAGGCTAATAAAGAACAAGATAATGTTGTACTTCTGTCGGCAACAGGTTCGGGAAAGACGCTAGCTTTTCTATTGCCATTATTGGAATTAATTGATACAACAAGTAAACAGACACAGGCTTTGATAATTGTTCCTTCGCGTGAGTTGGCACAACAAATTGAAGATGTGTTTAAACAGATGGGAACAGGTTTGAAGATCACGAGTTGTTATGGTGGACATAAAAGAGAAACTGAAGAAAACAATCTGATACAACCACCTTCTTTAATTGTGGGCACTCCTGGAAGGTTGGCAGATCATATTCGGAGAGGAAATATCACAATCGATAGCATCAATACTTTGGTTTTGGATGAATTTGATAAGTCGTTAGAATTGGGCTTTGTCGATGAAATGGCGTTTATTATAGGAAGTCTTCCAAATATAAAAAAGAGAATATTGACTTCTGCAACAGAAGCAATTGAAATACCCGATTTCATCAAACTTACTGATGCTGCACGTCTTAATTTCCTACCGTTGGAAAAAGATATGTCAAACAAATTGATTGTACAAAAAGTACTTTCTGAGGATTCAGATAAGATAGATATTTTGGTAAAATTGATTTGCTACTTAGGAAATCGTTCTATCATTGTTTTTTGTAATCATAGGGAATCTGTCAACCGTACTAGTGATTTATTGAAACAAAAGGGAATTGTAAACGAGTTTTATCATGGAGCTTTAGAACAACAGGAGAGGGATAGTGCTTTATGTAAATTTAGGAATGGCACCGCAAACGTATTGATTACTACCGATTTGGCATCACGTGGATTAGACATTCCTAACATTCGTTTCATCATTCATTACCATCTACCTGCAACACTTGATGTTTTCACGCATCGTAACGGAAGAACGGCAAGAATGGATGCAAGTGGCACTGCTATTTTATTGCTTTCCTCAAAAGAAACAATCCCTACATTCATTGAAGATGATATAGAAGCCTTGGAAGTACCTTCAAATTGCCCTCTTCCTGAGAAACCAAAATGGACAACACTTTTTATTGCAGCTGGGAAGAAAGACAAAGTGAATAAGGTTGATATAGTAGGATTCTTAAGCAATCGAGGAAAGCTTGGCAAAGATGATATTGGATTGATAGAAGTAAAAGATTTCTTCTCATTTGTAGCTGTAAAAAAGTCAATGGTAGGAGAACTTTTGCAACTCATTAGAGACCAAAAGATAAAGAATAAAAAGGTTAAGATTGAAGTTGCAAAGTAGGTTATAACTACTAATCGAGAATTTAAACAATCAACTGGGTGCATAAAAGTGTTTCGTTTAAAGAGTTTCGTGGAGACACGAACCTTGGCAGTCTGCCTCCTGGCGTGTCCTCACGCAGCAAAAAAACTTTTATGCATCCAATCAACTTAGAATAATTTTGTTACGCAAAGAGTTACATTCAATAGGATTAGGATAAATAAATTTTTATTTATTAAAAGAGTAATTGTAATAACTCATTGATTTCAAATAGCAATTAAGACAAAGCTTATTGATTTTAGCCAA
>CANCKV010000472.1 GCA_947378615.1 Chitinophagaceae bacterium
GTACCTTATGAGTAATACTATTTCCCCAATTCTTCGCTTGAAAAGCCTGTTAATTATGATAACTTGCTTTACTTTAATTTCTTCAGCAGATGCACAGTCAACTAATGTAGGAACTTGGAACGTTTGTGATTTGATTTATAAATTAAACAAACATTACACACTTTGGGCTGAAGTACAAACACGAACCCAAGACCTTTATTCAGCCTTTTATTATCATGAACTAAAATGTGGTGCTTTTTATAATTTCCCAAAATCACGCAGTTCAGTTTTTCTCGGTGGAGGTAGATATACAACATATAATTTTTCTGGAAATTTCAAGTCTCCTGTATCTACTGAAGAATTTAGAATTTGGGAACAATTTGTTTTAAATAATGGGTACAACCATCTAAATATTGAACACCGATATAGATTGGAACAACGATGGATAAATAATAACTTTAAGCCTAGACTACGTTATCGTATCAATCCTACTTTCGCAATTAATCATTCTTCAATTGTTCCAAAGACCCTTTTTGTCAGTGCATTCGACGAAATATTTATTGGGAACGCGAATCCTCATCTTGAAAGAAATAGGTACTATATTGGAATAGGGTATCAATTTTCAAATTCTTTTGCTTTTCAATCAGGCTATATCAATCAAACTGATTTTAATGCTTTAGGTGGTCAAAAAGACAAGCGTTTTATTCAAAGTACCCTGGTTTTTTATCTTGATAAAAAAACGGCTATTAAAGAAGGTAAAACTAATACAATCGTTGACTAAAACTACTTTTTATTCTACCTAATTCAATCGGTATTGCTTTATAATAATGCACTATCTTAATAATGTTTCAACTAAAAGATATTGAAATAATTTTTAATGCAAACGGTTGTGGTATAATGTTCAGAATTTATCCTATTATTTTATTTTTATTTCTAATGCTTATCCACATTGGTTTTTAGCCGTTTCTTTCTTCATTGTCATTCTTTTTCATAGGATATAAATTCGATTGTACATTACTTTGCATACATTTTAAAATGAAACATGGTCTATTGTCACTTTAGTAATGATTATCTATTAATGCTTTTGAAAAAATCTGATTCAAAGGCATTTGAAGAGATATATAATCGTTATTGGAAAGCATGTTTTAAATATGCCATTCAAAAAAATGGAGACATCTCAGTAGCGGAAGATATTTGTCACGATGTATTCCTTTCTATTTGGCAAAGAAGAGAATCAATTGATATTCTAAATTTAGAGGCCTATCTCATACAGTCTGTTAAATATGCAGTATTACGCATTAAACAAGCAGATATTAAAGCCAATTTACTTTCACGTCAAATTGTATTGAAAGAGGATATAAATGAAACTGAATACAAGATTTATTTTAATGAAATGAATAAAGCTTGGCAAGAAGGGCTTGAAAGACTTCCGGAAAAATCTAAAGAAGTTTTTATTTTGAGTCGTCTTGAAAACTTGACAAACAAAGAGATTGCAGTGAAATTTTCTATAACTGAAAAGGGGGTTGAATATCATATTAGCAAATCAATCAAGTTTTTAAGAGAATATCTGAAGGAGTATTTGATATTTTTTATTTCGTTTGTTAATATTTTCTATATTATATCCTAATTTATCTTCCATTTATCGACTAAGACATTGTCATATTAGCTCGAAATTTAGTCTGAGTGTCATCAGCTGCGTCTCATGACATAAAAACTTGAGTCTGAGTGTCATCGGACTTCTTTTATGACATACAAACGTTTTTTAGGTTGTAATAAATGATTGGAGAAAAATATTATTCCAAATTACACAGTTTATTCAACTCTAGCTAATAACCAAATGACTCATATCTTTACTAAGAAATCCTCTTTTCAAGGTTAATTTATATGAAAAATATATTTACATAAAAAAACATTGAAAACCTACTAGGGGTACTACAAAATTCAGATACTACTTAATAACAAACGAGGAAATGGATATACATTACATTCATATTGTCATAGAAAAATACTTACAAGGTACTGCTACAAAAGCTGAAATTGAAGTCGTTGACCGGTGGTTGACATTATTGGATAATGAACAAAATTGGACTTCGATTAGTGCAGAAAAACTTGACTCTGTTGAAAAAGAAATTTGGTCTAAGTTGAATGTGTCAATTAGGGCTGAACAAAATTTAACGAGTACAGCACAACAGAAAGTAGAACTAAAACCTACAACAAAGTTAGTTTCTATAAAGTTGTTCATAAAAGTGGCTGCTGTATTTCTGATAGTTGTAGCAACTTATTTTATCTACACATTTATTACAAAGCCCTTTTCAAATTTTGACAAGCATATTCAAACATTAGTTATAAATGGATGGAAATCAAAACAAAATAATTCTAAAAATAACGACTCAGTAGTTTTAGAAGACGGAACAGAAATTATATTGACACCGCAAGCCATTGTTTATTATCCCACTCACTTTGAATCAGATAAAAGAGAAGTAAGGTTAAAAGGAACAGCTTTCTTTTCTGTTGCTAAGGATAAGTATCGTCCATTCTTTGTTTTTTCAAAATCAATTGTCACACGAGTATTAGGAACAAGTTTTTGGGTAAAAGATGAGGAAAAAGAAACGGCATCGCAGGTAGCCGTGAAAAGTGGGGCTGTAGCTGTATTTGTTAATAATAGTGAGGATAAAATTGCAACAACAACTGTGAAGGGCGTATTGTTAAAACCCAATGAAAAGGCTGTTTTTTACAGGAAAGAAGAGCGTTTTGCTACCGAAATTATAGATAATCCAGAACCTGTCATAGCTGATAGTGTCGATGGAATTAAAGGTTATCAGGGAGCTCCAATTCAATATCAATTTTCTGATACAAAGCTGATTGAAATTACAAAAGGATTGCAATTAGAATATGGAATTACCATCATATTGGAAAATGAAGAACTAGGTAATCTCACTTTCACAGGAGATATTTCTGGATTTAGTTATTTTGATAAGATAAAAATTATATGTAAATCATTAAGAATTAATTATGAAATAAAAGAGAATAGGTTATTGATAAAAAAATAATCATTGATTTTTAAACTAATCAACAAGATATAAAAAAGCCAATAATACTGCAATATTATCGACTTCAATCATTGCTGATTTAATTTTGAACCACCATTTTAGAACAAAATTTGATATAAAGATATGCTTTTTCGCCATTTTATTTCCCAAATTTTTCTTGTAATGAGAATAACAATTGTTCAGGTTTGCTTTTTTATCTTTTTTTCATTTAATAGCTTTGGTAATAAAGCATTAAGTCAGGATATACTTAACAAAGAAGTCACTATAAATGCAAATGAAATTACTTTTAAAAAAGTACTTTCAGATATTGAAAAGGCGACGAATATCCGCTTTGTTTATAGTTCAAATTATATACCTGCCAATAAGAAAATTACCATTTCTATTGACAAAAGGAAGTTCGCTGATGCCATGGAAATTCTGTTGACTCCACTTGGAATTAGCTATGAAATTGGAGCTAATAACCTCGTTTATCTATTGCCAATTGAAAAAAAAAATAATTCTTCTGAACAAAATCAGAATGTAAATCCAATACAACAAATTAGTGGCATCGTGTTGAATGAATTAGAAAGTCCATTAGTTGGGGCAAGTATCAAGATTAAAGGGACTACAAAGGGTACTCTTACTGATATGAATGGTAAATTTAGTTTGAATGTTTCT
>CANCKV010000473.1 GCA_947378615.1 Chitinophagaceae bacterium
AGATAAACATCCATTGTGTGAGGGCAAAAAATAGTAAATTTTCCCACCGTGAAAGTTTAAAAAATGCAAATACCTTTTTCAATAAAGTAGGTTTAAAAGAGTGATGAGCTATGAGTTATAAGTTGTTAGTTATTAGTTGTTATAACTTGTAACTCATGCGTCACTAGAATTAGATGAATTACATTTTTTAACTAGTAACACAAAACTCATCACTCTTCTCTCATAGTTCATCACTCATAGTTCATCACTTATTTCTGATTGTCCCGCCATTCATATACCCAAGTACTTTGAATCATCTCTAAATGTCCTTCTGTACTTTGTTCTTTGGTGCCTTCAAAATTTGGTATCTCTAATATCCAAGTAAGCAAATCGGTAAAACGAATTCTGTATATTTTCCCTTCATTAAAATCATCACCAAAACGTTCGTAGAGTTTCATAGCAATATCTTCATGATCGCTCCAATGAATAGGGGGTTCGTATTGACTCATAACTAAAAGTATTTATTAAATTGTATTTGTATTAGTTTGTTCGAAAGTAAATTTATTCTCCTAAAAACTGAGTTTGATCGGGTAATAATATGTCAATCGTACCTTCTCCCTTTAGGAGTAAACACTGACAACCCAACCTGCTTTCTATTCGAGGATTTACCGCTCTATCTATAAAGTTTTCCTCTTTGTCCGATAGTTCTTTGATGAACTCTTCTCCACTTTGAATATATAAGTGACAGGTACTACAAGCACAAACAGCTCCACAATTATGGTGTAATTCAATGTCATTATCTAGTAATACCTCTAATAGGCTAACTCCATAATCAATATTATTCAGTGTTACAGGCGCAACTCCTTTTTCCTCAAAAGTTATATTTACAGTGTACATCTCCTTTAATTTGAGGCGCAAAAGTACCTTAAATTCACATCAACATTATATATAATCTTTACTAAATCAGTAATAGAATACAATCAAACTAAATATTTGTAGGATGTTTTATTCCAAAGTTTATAACAACCGCCCTTATTTTCATTTGATTCGATTTATCTTGCGGCCTTTATTTTAATTTTTGTATTGGATTTTAATTTTTGCATTTAATTCATCAAATTTTTGTCTATGTCGCCTGTGGTTTTGTTTTTTTATGTACTAGCTTATTTCATCATATTGTTAGCGGTAGCTTGGTACACAGGTCGCAATAGTAATAATGAATCATTTTTCATTGGTAATAGAAACAGTAATTGGATTTTAGTAGCCTTTGGAATGATTGGCACAAGCCTAAGTGGTGTTACATTTGTTAGCGTTCCCGGTGCAGTTGCAAAGGATGCATTTTCTTATTTTCAAATCACATTAGGATATCTTATTGGGTATGTGGTTATATCTTTTGTGCTGCTTCCTATGTACTATCGGTTACAGCTTACTTCAATATATCATTTTTTAAATGGTCGTTTAGGGATATATTCATATAAGACAGGTGCCTCTTTTTTCATTCTTTCCCGCACACTCGGAGCTACTGCAAGGCTTTATTTGGTGGTAAAAATATTGCAGGATGCCATCCTAAGTAATCTCGGTATCCCTTTTTGGGCAACTACTTTTATTATTCTTGCCATGATTATTTTATATACTTATCAAGGAGGTGTAAAAACAATCGTGTGGACAGACACGCTTCAAACCACTTGTATGCTTTTGGGTTTGATAGTATGTGTAGTCTATATGTTAAATACTCTACATCTCTCAGTAATACAGAGTCTTGATGCAATAGGGAAACGAGGATATACCCAAATCTTTTTCACAAATCCTGACAGTAAATTATACTTCATAAAACAGTTATTGGCAGGCATGTTTATCAGTATCACAATGACAGGCATGGATCAGGAGATGATGCAGAAGAATATTTCTGTGAAAAAATTGGGTGATTCCCAAAAGAATGTCATGACGATGGCATCTGTCATGTTGATAGTCATTTTATTATTCTTATTTCTTGGTGGTTTGTTATTGCTTTTTGCACAACAGTATAATATTCCTGCCACAGGCGATAAACTTTTTCCAACAATTGCCTTGAATTATATGCCTCCTGTTGTGGGTATTATCTTCATTATAGCCTTGATTTCTGCCTTATTTCCTAGTGCTGATGGTGCGATTACTGCATTGACATCCTCCTTTTGCATTGATATTTTGGCCATCAATAGGAGAGAGGGTTGGAGTGAAAAAAGAAAAACACATACAAGGCATATTGTACATCTGAGTTTTGCTTTATTGTTTTTGTTTTTTGTAATGGTCTATAAATGGGCAAATAATCCGAGTATGATTGGGGTCATCCTTAAAGTGGCAGCCTATACTTATGGCCCTTTATTAGGGTTATTCACCTTTAGTATTCTCACAAAAAAAGTAGTAAAAGATCAGCTTGTTCCAATTATATGTATCATTTCTCCAATTCTCTGTTTTATTTTGGATAAATATCAGCACATTCTTTTCGGCAAATTTGAAATAGGTCTAGAACTGTTAATCATCAATGGATTGATTACATTTTTAGGGTTACTATTAATTACAGATAGAAAATAATTTGAATAATTTAAATATCAAGTAAGTGAATTATTTTTTACCAATCTTTAAACTGTTCATTGATATTGTCAATATCAAATTCATTAGTATTAAAAGTACCTTCACCAATCCAATCCGAAACTTCGTGATAATCTTTGTGTTTTGGATCTGCTAAAACTTCTATTTTATGGTAGTATCCCCAAATTCCTCCACAGTCTTCAGGTGGACAACTTACTTCTCCTTTCAAACAATAGGGAAGTTGTTGTTTATCAGGAATATCTTTTAGTTTCCCAATTGTTATGTCATGCACCCAACTATCTCCGAAATCATACGTATATTTAAAGGTTTCCTTTTTCCCATTAAAAATATCTGATATTTTTGTTTTATAACTATCCTTTTGCTTTGGCAAATTGTATCTTGAAGCAGTTGTCTTGATAAACTCTTTAACCTTTTCATCTAATTCCTCTTTCTCTTCTTCCAATTCATAATAATCATTATCAAGGCTGTACTCTTTTGTTCTAAACTCCCATAAATGATCATTTTCCCTACCCATTGCTATTTGAATAATTTCATGCAAATCAATAAAAGTGGTATCTGGGTCGATTAGAATCTCTCGCCAAATAAGGGGGGGGGGAGTATTTTAAACTTACTTTTATCTGAAATGCTTTTTTCATGATCTTTATTTTTTTCTTAATAATTGGTAATCCAAGAGGAATAATCCTTTAACAGTTGTGAGTGAGGTGAATTTTCATCCTTTGTTTTCAAATCACACAATGGAAGTACAAATTGCTTATTATCAGAAGTTCTTAGTAATCTTACAAATAGTCCATAAGGAAGTTCTAAATGATTATTAAAGCCCATCAATTTGAATGAATCCTTAAAAGATGCAGTTGTTAATCTTTTATGATTATATTCTTTATCATTTTTTTCGAAAAATAAATATCGTTCCTCCCAACTAAATGGTTCCCTGCCTGTCAATAACAAATCTTTGGGTAATTTACTTTTTAACTCATTTTTCAAAATGTCTAAATTATCCTCGTTTACTTCCAAATCATTTGAATTTAGAATAACCTTTATTCTTGCGATTTCAGGTTCATCGTACTCTTCATCTAGTTTTTGTTGAATTGCAAGTACATCTTCAATTGTGTCCCTAGG
>CANCKV010000474.1 GCA_947378615.1 Chitinophagaceae bacterium
GCTCTTCTAATTTGTTGAACCATTGCAAACTTTTCATGATTGGGAAACTGAATGGTAATTCTATAACATTCAAGTGTCAATGCCTTTGAAAAGCCAAAGACATTAAGTTTGGTATGTGCTAATTGTAAAAACATAAGCTTTGTTATTAAATATCCTTTAATTATACATATTAAATAAAATATAGTCACATACTCACTACTAACCACTCACTACTCACATCCCCACCCACTCTTTCGGATTCAAACACGCCTGCAATAATTTATCTTCTTCGCTACCTTCAACAGGCTGATGATTATATTCAAATCGTACTGTCGGTGGCAGACTCATCAAGATGCTTTCAATCCTTCCATTTGTTTTCAAACCAAATAAGGTACCTCTGTCATGAACCAAATTAAACTCCGTATATCTGCCCCTTCTTATTTCCTGCCAATGCTTATTCTCTTCGGTAAAAAGACTATTTTTTCTTTTGGCAACAATAGGAATGTAGGCTTCAGTAAATGCATTGCCACATCCCTGACCAAAGCTTACCCAAAAATCTACATCCTTATTTTCAGATGGACGTTGATAATCGTAGAATATTCCACCGATGCCCCGACGTTCATTATTTCGATGATAGTTTACAAAGTAGTCATCGCATTGCTTTTTGAAAGTAGGATAGAAGGTCGAATCGAATTTATCACAGACATCTTTATAGGTCTTATGAAAATGAATCGCATCTTCATCTATCAAATAATAGGGAGTCAAATCGGTACCACCACCAAACCAACGGTCTATTACAGCACCCTCATGTCCATCGTCAGAGGCAGAATCGTATAATTCAAACATTCTATAATTACAATGAACGGTAGGTACAAAAGGATTAATAGGATGTAACACCAAGCTCAATCCGCAAGCAAACCAATGCAATTCATTATTATTAAAATCGTGAGATAATTTTAGCTGATTCCGCATTGCATCTGTCACCACTCCTTCTACGGCAGAGACATTTACCCCTCCCTTTTCAAACACATTTCCGTTAGCAATAACCCTAGTCCTACCACCACCACCTTCAGGGCGAAGCCATTTATCTTCTTGAAAAGTGGCTTTGCCATCTTCTAACTCTAAAGCTTTACAAATATTATCTTGTAATGAATAGATATAATTAATCCATTGTTGTTTGATGCTCATATTTCTGTTACTCATCTAATTCTTCTATTAATTTGGCTAACTGTTTTGCCAATAATTCCTTATCAGGTAGGTATAATTGATATTTACTCAATAA
Source organism: Chitinophagaceae bacterium (assembly GCA_947378615.1). Taxonomy (GTDB): domain Bacteria; phylum Bacteroidota; class Bacteroidia; order Chitinophagales; family Chitinophagaceae; genus Parasediminibacterium. The sequence continues at coordinate 1,262 of CANCKV010000474.1, forward strand.
TACCTTGTTTGTAATGCTATCAGTCGCATACTCTACGAGAATATGATTCTTATATGCTCCTAAAATTATTCCTACTGGTTCATTATCTCCTTCTGTAGCCTCTTCTTTCTTGAAATAATTTAAGTATAAGTTCATCTGCCCAACATCCTGATGATCTATTTCTCCACGTTTCAAGTCAATAAGAACAAAACATTTTAGAATTCTATGATAAAAAAGTAAGTCGAGATAAAAGTGTTTACCTCCAAGGCTCATTCTATATTGCCTGCCAATAAATGCAAATCCCGTTCCCATTTCCATGATAAACTGCTGCAGGTTGCTGATTATCTTTTCTTCCAAATCTCCTTCAAGATATTTGAATTGTTCGGGGATATTTAAAAACTCCAATACAAAAGGGTCTTTGATTAAATCTTCGGGCGTTTCTACAGAATGACCTTCACTAGCAAGTTTCAATATTCCTTCTTTGTCCTTACTCAAAGCTATTCTATGAAAAAGCATGCTATTCATTTCTCTTCTTAACTCACGGACACTCCATCTTTCTTTTTCACATTGCTTACTATAAAAGCTTATCTCCAAGTCTGTATCAGCTTTTAAAATTTCAAAATAATGACTCCATGTCAATATGTGAGACAGTGTCTCACATATTGGAAAGAACAAATAAAGTTTCCTCATGTAAACAAGATTCGACCTACTGAATCCCTTTCCATAAGCCGAACTCAAGTCTTTTGATAGTCGCTCAAATAATTGAGAACCATACTCGGCTTTCTCATTTCCTTTCTGTTCATACTCAACTATATACCTACCAATTTCCCAATAAGTGTTAACAAGGATGGTATTTACAGACTGTGCAGCTTTTTGTCTGCCGTTGAGCAGTAATGCACCAATGTGTTCTGCTAAAGACTGATATTTATTTTCTTGTACTTGCATATTATTGAGTCAATGTTGTTTTCGGGTAATAAATCATACCCTATTGTTTACATCGTACTCATCATTCATAACTCATAACTCTTCACCGTATCAACAAAAGCCATTGCACAATCTACAGGAAAGTATGGTAAGATACCGTGCCCCAAATTTGCTACATATCTTCCTTCTCCAAATGCCTGCAACATTTCTGTTACTTCTTTCATTATAACAGGAATCGGAGCGAGTAGTTTAGCAGGGTCAAAATTGCCTTGTAGCGTAATATCTTTTCCTGCCATTTGTCTTGCAATCGAAGATTTGATACACTAAACATTACCCAAACCTGCCGCACCTGTTGCAGCCATTGAATACAAACTCTGCAAAGCACCCTTGTCGAATACTATTATACCACTTCCATTGTTATTTTATAAACCCTTGCCGTTCTTTGTGTTTAAACCACTTGATTAATAAACGCTTTTAATATCCCATCATTAAGGAATGCAATTAAAATAAATTGAGCAACTCATATCAACATTACGGTTGTTTTTTACGTAAAACGTATTACTTATAACGTACAACTTCCTAAGGCACATTAATATACTTGTGCAATTGTAAACTCAATTCCCACTTTGGATGTGACTTTATATAATCTATAATTAACGGTGTAACTACACTTGTCTTATCCCATTCGGGTTGTAAATACAATTTGCATGATTCAGAAACTTGTGCAGCATAAGTTTCTGCCCATGCAAAATCAGACTGATTAAATATGACCACTTTTAATTCATTAGCAAACGGAATGACTTCAGGAAGTGGTGCCTTAAATTTTTTGGGAGATAAACATATCCAATCCCAAGAACCACTCAAAGGAGAGGAACCCGAAGTTTCGATATTTGTTCTAAATCCTTTCAACTTCAATGCTGTGGTGAGATGATTCAAATTGTGCATTAATGGTTCACCGCCTGTGATGACAGCAATTACATTATTAACTGAATCAGATGGTGTATTTCCATTCACTTCAACTATTGCATCACTCACAATCCTTTCAATATTCAATTGAGGATGTTTGGAGGCATCCCAACTTTCTTTTACATCACACCAAACACAACCTACATCGCAACCTCCTAAGCGAATGAAATAAGCTGCACTTCCCTGAAAATACCCCTCCCCTTGAATGGTATAAAAACTTTCCATTACAGGCAAATCAGTAATGCCCTCTTTATTAGTATGATTAATTTGATTGATATTATTTATTTTAGAAATAATTGATAAAAATATTTTACCACAAAGGAAACAACGAAAAAACAAAGAACACAAAGTCATTGTTCTTAATCTTTTGTATCCTTTATGATTATCTGATAGTTTATAGTGGTAATTGCATAAATGAATCACCTCTCAACATTCACTTCTCACCATTCACTACTCACATCTTATTCTGATAAGCCAATAATGTATTTTTCAAAAGCCCTGCGATTGTCATTAATCCTACGCCTCCTGGAACGGGTGTTAGTGCAGA
>CANCKV010000475.1 GCA_947378615.1 Chitinophagaceae bacterium
GATAACTCAATAAAATCTTTCAACTCCTTAGTTTCTCCTGTTGGAATGAGTCTATTGTCTGTTATGAAGTATTTAGTGGCAGGTATCTGAAGTTTACATTCATCAACAACTCCAGAAACAGCAAAGTAGGGATGCCAACCATAAGCAAAGGGTGCAGGCGAATTACTTAAGTTTTGAATGCTTGTGTTAATACTAAAACTATTAATTCCCATTGTATAAGTTACTTGCAAAAGCATCTCATAAGGATATCTGTATTCATTCGCTTTAAGAATATATTCCAACACCAATCTCCCTTCGCTTTCATTTATTTCAACAACAGAAAATGGTTGGTCATATACCAATCCGTGCAGGGAATGAGAAGGGTCTGCATCATCATTTTGTGGTAAAGAGTAATTTTTTGAATGAATAGAATAAGACGCATTATTTATTCTATTGACAAAAGGAAACAGTTGAGCCCCTGCATAAGCTTTTTGAATAGTTTTAGCAAATCCAGTGTCATCAGAAGCTCCCAATAGTATCTGTTTTCCATTCACCACAAACAGATTTATAGCCCCTCCATAATCAGCAATGACAGCAAGGGAGTTGCCAGAAACAATATGCTTGATGCAATACTGTTTTCTGTTTGCCAATAAAGATTCTGTAATCTGATACATACTAATAATGATTGAAAAATGATTAGACTGATTAAATTATGATTAGCAAGATTTAAAATGATTAATTCTATTATGGTATCATCTATCCATTTCTTTATTTCTATCTGATATAAATCTTACTCACTCTTTCACTCTTCTCCTATTTCCCTCTTCTCCTCTTTAACTCTTCTCCTCCTATCCTCTTTCCCTACATACTAACAACTAATGACTAAACATTCCATCCATTTCTTCGAGCGATGCCCCCTTTGTTTCCTTCACCTTTAGTTTTACAAAAACAAACCCAATTGCACAAATCACTGCATAGATATAGAAAGTCTTATCCTTTAACTGTTCATACAATATTGGGAAAGTGAAGGTGAGAATGAAGTAGGCAAGCCACAAACTCAACACAGCAATTGTGGTAGCAGCAGAACGAACCTTATTGGGAAATATCTCTGAAATAAGTACCCATGTAACAGGTGCCAACGTGGTTCCATACAGTCCGATAGCTGCCAATAAGAACCACGAAACATAAATAGACTTCGCACCGATTAGTATGGAAATGAGTACATATAAAACAGAAAGGCCAATAGAACCTATGAGCATCAATGGTTTTCTGCCCACTTTATCTACTAATGCCATCGCTAAAAGGGTAACACATAAATTGACTATACCAATAAATACGGTCTGCAATAATTGGTCATCCTTTGAAGCCCCAATACTCTCGAAGATGGTCGCCGTATAATTGAATACGACATTGATACCACAAAACTGCTGAAATACTGCCAAGCCAATGCCAATTAATACGGCAGGAAAAAAGGCTTTCTCTAATAATGCCATAAAAGAAACAGGTGTATTATTAGATACTGTTTTGGAAATAGAAGCAATCGTTTCCTTCGCATAATCCACTCCACCAATCTTTTGTAGGATTGCTGCTGCTGTGGAAGTCCGTCCTTTTCCCATCAACCAACGAGGACTTTCGGGAATGAATAAGACACCAAAAAAGAATAATGAAGAAGGAACTATGCCCAATCCAAACATCCATCTCCACGCATCTTTCCCACTATTACGAAGAGAATAATTAACCAGATTAGTGACTAAAATACCAATCACAATCGTCAATTGATTGATAGCAACCATCCTTCCTCTAACTGCCGCTGGAGCAATCTCTGCAATATACATCGGCGACAACATAGAAGCCATCCCTACACCAATGCCAGCAAAGAAGCGGGAAATAATAAAGAGTTGCGTATTTGCAGACGAGGCCATTGCCAAAGAAGAAAGTCCGAAGATGGTAGCAGCAGTAAGCAATCCTTTCTTTCTACCAAACTTCTCCGATACATTCCCTGCAACCACACAACCCAATATGGCACCTAATGCAAGACTACCAGTTGCGAAACCTTCCCAATAAGCATCTAAGCCGAATTGTGTCTTAAGAAAAGGGAGAGCACCCGAAATAACGGCAAAGTCGAAACCAAAGAGATAACCACCTAAGGCAGAGATAAATGAGATGCCGATGATGTAAGTGTTTGAAGTATTATTTTTCATGTTAGTAATCTGTCTTATTTAATAGGTTTTAAAGTGTATTTATTTAGAGCTAATTATTCATCTGATTAGTTTCTGAACCATTTACTAATTTCATTGGCAACCAACTGATGTCCAAGTTCGTTAGGGTGGTTCTTTTGTGCCATATAATTAGATATATCTGTTCCATTCTGTTTCAATGTTTTGAATGCCTGATAACTATCTACCAATCCAACGTGGTATTCAAAAGCAAGATTTCTTATTAATTGGGCATAGCCAACTAATGGAGTCGAATCACTTAATATATCTTCCGTCAAATCGGGAGTTGGCGTTAGCAATATTAATTTACAACCAAATTTCATTGCCCCTTCAATCATTTTACGCCACGCAGCCTCGGCTCGTTTTAACCCAATATTCCTGTCATTAAGTGCATAATCAATAAATAACAAATCAGGCTTCATGGGAAACACATCGAGAACCATTCGCTTTTCGCCTTTTTCGGATTGTTCACCACCAATAGAAGTTGTTATCACATTAACAACAGCATAAGGAAAACTATCTTTAATTGCTTTTAAAGTTAAATACGGATAAGCTGCCAACGTATTGACCTTCGGAGTAGCAAAATATCCAGAAGGCACACTATGACCATGAAAAACAATATTTATCGTTCTATTCTTGGGCCATTTCTTTTGCATTTCCAACAAAAGAGGTTTTAAATAATTGGCACTATCAGCAATTTGGGCATAAAGTCCGGATGCAAAACTGATACTTAGTAAGATTAAGCAGATTCTTTTCATATCATTATAGCGGTTGTTTTGTGGGTAATACTTCAAAGTTCATCATCTCACCATTCTCCCATTGACTCATGGCAATTCCAACCAATCCTGTTTTGAAGGTTTCATCTTTAAATCCATCAAACAATGGTGCATTATCAATCCTTGCAGCAATCCTATTTTCCGAAAAATCAAGTTTAAGGTTATGCCATGTTCCAATTCCGATAGGATTATTAAACTGCCCTGATGTAAGTATAGAATCTTTTTTGTCGCCGAATCGTAAAAACAATGACCATTTGCCGTCATCATTCAAACGGAAATGATAGCCAGGAATTACATTTTGTTTTTTAGTACCGATTGACCTGCCAATCAGTTCAACATATCCTTTCTTATCTAATAATACATCCATATTAATCGTGTAGTTTCCCCAGGATGTATCCCCAATTATTGTTCCTGCATCTGCACTTGAATTCCAATAAATTGGTTGCTCTGTAATCATTTGTTTGAAACATTTACCAGAACGACCTCCGGTAGCCTTTGCCACTTCAAAAGTTCCTTGTTGGTCACTAAAATAGCGAGGTGTTTTACCAATTGCGTACTCTTGAAAGTCATCTTTAAAGGGGAGTTTAAGATTTGCAGAAGCAGGAATTACTGTTGTGCCTTTGTGTTGTCCATCAGTAGTTGTAAGGGAATACAAACAATGAGGTTCAAATGTAAAAATGAGATTCCCATTAGTAG
>CANCKV010000476.1 GCA_947378615.1 Chitinophagaceae bacterium
CTATCGTTTAAATTAAAATAAACCATAGCTGTAAATGTAAGAATGCTTTTAATAAATAATTGCTTACAGAATGTTATACTTTCTTTATTTGAAAGAAAGTGGCTCTTTTTTATTGATATTACCTCACATTTGCAGCATATTGGTAAAAAATGGCGAAGAGAGTAACAAAGAAGATACAGACAACTAAGCAGCCAATAAAACCCGTTTCTAAAAAGATACGGTTCTGGTTCTGGTTTATTTTGTTTTGTTCAGTCATCATCTTTTCCTGGTACGTTGTTCGTACATTGAAATTACAAAAAGAAGAAGAACAAGCAGAAAGCGCCGTTTATGATGCCTTCGGTACTGACATTCCGATAAGATACCCTATTCATGGGATTGATGTTAGTAGTCATCAAAATAGTATTTCGTGGCGTAAGGTAGCAGCAATGAATGTGAAAAAAGTAAAAATGAATTTTGCATTTATAAAAGCCACAGAGGGCTTGGGAAATACGGATGAATATTATAAAAGAAATTATACTAATGCCAAAAAAGCGGGAATGATTTGTGGGGCCTATCATTTTTTTTTGGCTACAAAAAGCGGGGTGATTCAGGCAAATAATTTCATTAAAAGTACGGCTTTGACAAAAGGGGATTTGCCTCCTGTCGTTGATATAGAGCAACTTTATGGTGTGGCACCATTTACGATGAGAAATAGGCTGAAAGAATTTTTAACTACAGTAGAGTCTGCCTACAAAACAAAGCCTATCATCTATAGTTATGTAGATTTTTACGAACATTTTCTAGGAAAAGAGTTTGATGAATATCCCTTATGGGTAGCACATTATGAGGAGAAGGACAAGCCAAGGATTGGCAGGGATTGGATATTTTGGCAACATAGTGAAGAGGGGCATGTAAATGGCATCTCTACTTCTGTTGATTTAAGTGTATTTCGAGGAGATTCATTAGCGTTTCAGGAATTATTGATAAAATAGTAGCGATAGTTTTGAAATGCTTGATTACTTGCTGAGTGCCTTAATGAACTGAACTATATAATGCCCCAAAAAATATATTTCCCAAAATACTAGGCGTTAAGTTGCAATCACATTTCTTCAATACCTTACAAAAACTTTATTACTTTAGAATTTCAAACTTATTTTATATTAAAAAACATTTAAAGGGAATTGAGGCGTTACCGAAAATATTGCTTTAGAAACAGTAACTTTTGTGATGATTTGCGAAACAAAAAAGGGTCTCGATTGAGACCCTAAAAACATTTTAAGCAGCAAGCTTTTCTTTCTTTCGTTTAATTTGATTAATAATCGATTCAAAAGCAGCATCGAAAGACTCTTCGAATGATTTTGATGATGTCTTTACAAAAAATTCATGCTTTGGTACATGCACTTTAATTTCTACTACCTTGTCCTTAATCGTGTGCACTAAATTGTCTAATTTTAAGAACACATCTACTTTCACTATCTTGTCGTGAAAGGTGCTAAATTTCTCTACCTTGCGGTTAACAAAATCTAGCAATTTGTCATCTGCATCAAAGTGCACTGTTTGAATGTTAACGTTCATAGCAACCCATTTTAATTTTGAAAAAATAAAGAATGTCATGTAATTTTTATCTCATAGGCTCATAAAAGCTTTTGCACCACTAAAGTAAGGTTTATTATTTAATACAACAAGAATGTTATCAAAATTTTATGCTTTTGGGTGCGCTTTATTAAAAATATCTTTTAGCTTCTCTATATTATTATGCGTATATACTTGTGTTGAAGCCAAACTAGCATGCCCTAATAATTCTTTTACTGCGTTCAAATCTGCTCCATTGTTCATTAAATGGGTAGCAAAACTGTGGCGAAGTATGTGTGGACTTCTTTTTTTGATGGTTGTTATCAAGGAGAGATAATTGTGCACAAATGCATAAACACTTCTTTGTTGAAGCCTTTTGCCTTGTTCATTCACAAATAAATTTTTTATTCCTTCAATTAATTTGGGCTTTTGTGAAACATATTCTTTTATCGAGGACAAGATATCATTGGATACTGGAATATTGCGCATTTTATTCCCCTTTCCCAATACTTTTAATTGGCTATTTGAAAAATCTATATCACTTTCTTTCAAATTAATTAATTCGCTTAAACGCATACCCGTATTATAAAATACTTGTAATACAAGTCGTTCTGTTTTCCCCTTCCAATTGTCTGTAAATTCAACGCTGTTTAATAATGTATCTAATCCCTCTTCAAGTACGAATTCAGGTAATCTCTTTTTTATTTTTGGAGTTGAGATTGAAATCATAGGGCTTGTTGTAATACTTCCCAACTTTAATTGATACTTAAAGAATGACTTTAAAGAGGAGGCCTTTCTATTAATGGATTTTGCAGATATTTCTTTCTCTTTCAACGAAGCTAACCATGATCGTATGAAAGTGGATTTTATTTCTAAAAGAGTTGGTGAATCGTAATCATCAGATAAATACGCAAAAAACTGTTCTAAATCATTCCGATAGGCCTCAACTGTATTCATTGAGTATCTCTTCTCGAATTGCAAGTAATTCAGAAATAATTGTAACTGTGGGTATTTTTGATGAGTTTCAGACATAAAAAAGTAGTCTAAGGTACTTGACCAAGACTACTTAAATATATTTGGGAATAATTAGTAATTAATTAACCTACTTTTCCACTAGCTTTCGTTAGCTAGTTGTTGTTTGTAGATTGCCTTAAGAACTTGGCCACGGCGTACTACGCTAGGTTTAGTAAAAGTTTGACGTTCCCTTAATTGAAGCAAAGTTTTACTTTTTTCAAACTTTTTCTTATACTTCTTAAGTGCCTTGTCAATGTTTTCGCAATCTTTTGAGTCGATGATTAGCATAATTGTTTACCTCTTTTTTTATTAAATGGAGTGCAAAAATATAAGTTTCTGTGAAACTACCAAATAGAATTTTCTATTTCAGTTTTCCATGATAAATTGCGCCCATGTTTACAGGAATAATAGAGAATACAGGCATTGTAAATGCCATTGAATATGTTGGGAGTAATGCCACTTTTTGGATTTCTTCTACTTTGTCTTCCGAACTTAAAATTGATCAAAGTCTCAGTCACAGTGGAGTCTGTCTAACCGTAGAAGATGTGAAACTTGATTTACACAGAGTTACTGCAATAGAGGAAACTTTACGTAAGACTAGTTTGGGTTCATGGAAAGTGGGAACAAAAATAAATTTGGAGAGATGTATGTTGATGAATGGTCGTCTTGATGGACATATAGTTCAGGGACATGTAGATGCTACCGCTATTTGTACAAAAAAAGTAGTCCTTGAAGGAAGTTGGGAGTTCACTTTTAGATATGACCAACAATTTGCACATCTTGTTATTGAAAAAGGTTCTATTTCTGTAAACGGAATTAGTTTAACCTGTTTTAATATACTTGAAAATACTTTTACAGTGGCAATTATACCCTATACTTTTGACCATACTAATATGAGCCAAATAGAGGAGGGCGATATAATTAATGTAGAATTTGATATAATAGGTAAGTATATTCAAAGAATGTCTTATTTGCAACAAAAAGAGTCACATAAAATAGATGTTATTTAGTAAATAGCTGTTCCTACTCAGTAGCTTTTACCATAAGGAAATCAAAGAAAAAACAAGGGTCACAAAGTTTTCTATTCAAATTTAAC
>CANCKV010000477.1 GCA_947378615.1 Chitinophagaceae bacterium
TTATGAAACAGCACATTTTTCCCGCATTAAGACTCACAGGTATTAGTATCGTCGTTTTTTGCGGATTGTATTCTTTAGTTATTCTTGGTTTTGCCCAAATTGCACCTAATAAAGGGGAAGGTCAGACCGTCATCGTCAATGGAAGTGTAAAAGGATTTGCGTTGGAAGGGCAGAACTTTACACAAGATAAGTATTTCAACAGTCGCCCTTCTGCTGCGGGAAAAGGTTATGATGCCTCGTCTTCCTCTGGTAGTAACTTAGGGCCTACAAATCCTGCCTATCTGAAACAAGTTCAAGATAGGATTGATTCATTTTTGGTACATAATCCTACTGTTAAAAAAACAGACATTCCTGCCGATTTGGTTACAGCTTCTGGAAGTGGTCTTGACCCTGATATCAGTGTACAAGGTGCTTTGGTACAAGCAAATAGGGTAGCAAAAGTTCGTAATCTTGCACCTGAACAAGTATTAGCATTAATCAATAAACATATTGAAAAACCCTTATTTGGACTATTTGGTACTGAAAAAGTAAATGTTTTGAAGTTAAATATTGCTTTGGATGAATTGAAGAAGTAGAGGTTGGAACATAATAGAATTTTAAAAAAAAATATTTTATGAGCTCCAAGAATGATTTTGGGAACTCCCAGTCTCATTCTTGGACGACCTAGAATGACTTGAGGAACTCCTAGAATGACTTGAGGAGCTCCTAGAATGACTTGAGGAACTCCTAGAATGACTTCAGGAACTCCTAGAATGACTTGAGGAACTCCTAGAATGATTTTAGGAACTCCTAGAATGATTTTAGGAACTCCTAGAATTACTTCAGGAACTCCTAGAATCATTCTAGGAGTAATTATTAAAGATATATTTGATGGATAATGAAACAGATAACTTTATTTTTAAATAGATAGGATTAGCCTGTCCTTCATTCAATTTAAATGAAATTTGTCATAACTGATATGATATATGCCAGAAGAAATAAAAAATAATGCAGAACACTTTTTAGACCTCATCCGCAAAAGCAGGCGTGGGAAGTTTAAAATATATATTGGAATGAGTGCGGGTGTAGGCAAAACATTTCGAATGCTTCAAGAGGCACATACACTTTTGAGAAATGGAGTTGATATAAAAATTGGATACATTGAAACGCATAATCGTAAGGAAACTCACGATTTATTAGAAGGATTACCTATCATTCCAAGAAGAAAACTATTCTATAAAGGGAAAGAGCTTGAAGAATTTGATGCGCAAGCGGTAATGAACCTGCATCCAGAAGTGGTAATTATTGATGAATTGGCACATTCAAATATTGAAGGAAGTAAAAATAGCAAACGTTGGCAAGATGTAATGGACATTTTGGATGCAGGAATCAACGTCATTAGTGCTGTCAATATCCAACATATTGAGAGTCTTCATAGTGAAGTCAAAAAGATTACTACCGTTGATGTGTCTGAACGGATTCCTGATAGCGTGTTACAACAAGCTGATGAAGTAGTTAACATTGATTTGACTGCCGATGAGTTAATCATGCGCCTAAAGGAAGGAAAGATTTACTCGGCAGATAAGATAAAAGTTTCATTAAATAATTTCTTTCAAAGTGAAAGGATACTGCAATTGCGCGAACTTGCCCTTAAGGAAGTGGCTAGTCAAGTGGAAAGAAAAATTGAGACAGAATTGCCAAGAAACACCATTTCAAAACATGAACGTTATTTGGCATGTATTAGTAGCAATCATGACGTGGCAAAGAAAGTAATCAGGAAAACAGCTAGATTAGCGAGTTATTATAATAGCAAATGGTTTTTATTATATGTACAAACGCCGAAAGAAGATGGAGATAATATTGGATTGGCTGCACAAAGAAAGCTAATCAATAATTTTAAAATGGCTGCAGAAATGGGGGCAGAAATAATCAGAATAAAGAATAAGAATATTGCAAAGGGTATATTTGAAGCCGCAGAACAAAAAAAAGTAACGACTATTTGTATTGGTAAACCGCATTTGAGTTTGATGAATATTATCTTAAGTTCCGCTGTTTTCAATCAATTATTACAAAAATTATCCGCTTCAGAAATTGACATCATAATATTATCGTAATGAAATTAAAGGCTAAATTAACATTGGGAATAGGCTTTCTATTCGTTGTCATATTGATTTTCGGTATTCTTGGAATCATTTCAATCAGTAAACTAAGCAGCGATGCAGATAATATTTTGAAGAATAATTATAAGACACTTGTCTATAATAATAACATGCTAAAGGCTTTAGATGAGATTCCAAAGAGTAAAAAGGCTTTCGAAGAATTTGAATTAAATCTTAATTATCAAGAAGAAAATATTACAGAACTAGGAGAAGAGGAGGCCACAAATTTGCTGCGTACAAACTTTGAGGAATTAAAGAAAAATCCAAATGATAGTAGTAACTACCGAGAATTAAGGCAAGGAATACAACAGATAAATACGATTAACCAAAATGCCATTCTTAGGAAAAATGAAACAGCATCAAAGACTGCAGATACTGCTATTTTTTGGCTAACCATCATATTTTCAATATTGACCATCATTTCTTTTACGTTAACTATCAATTTTCCTGATGTTATTTCCACACCTGTGAAGGCATTGGCGAATGGGATTAAAGAAATTGCTAATAAAAATTATTCAAACCGGATTCATCTTGACCAAAATGATGAATTTAAAGAACTAGCCGATGCCATAAATACAATGGCAGAAAAGCTAGATGAATATGATAATAGTAATTTGGCAAAGATTAAGTTTGAAAAAAGTAGAATTGAAACAATCATCAATCAGATGAGAGATGGTATCATCGGCTTTGATGAAAATAAAAATATATTGTTTCTAAATGTTGTTTCTGAAAAACTATTGGGATTGAAGGAAAAGGAAATTGTGGGGCAATATGCAGCAGATGTAGCAGTAAAAAATGATTTGATACGAAGATTACTTCAAGAAGAGGACAAAACGGAACTAAAGATTTATGCAGATAACAAAGAAAGTTATTTTAATAAGGATGTTTTGAAAGTAAGTAATGACGAGCAAATAATTGGAGAAGTGATTGTATTAAGAAATATTACTCCCTTTCATGAATTGAATAATGCAAAAACTAATTTTATTGCTACGGTATCTCATGAATTAAAGACACCAATATCTGCGATAAAGATGAGTTTGCAACTTCTTGAAAACAATAAGACAGGGGATTTGAATGAAGATCAATTTCAATTGATAGAGAGTATAAAAGATGATAGCAATCGATTGTTAAAGATTACAGGCGAATTATTAAATATGTCTCAAGTAGAAACAGGAAATATTCAATTGAACATTCAGCAATCACAGCCTTCGGTCATATTACAATATGCAACTGATGCCGTGAAAGTACAAGCAGAACAAAAACATGTTTCTTTGAAAATAAATATTGATCCCGATTTGCCAACACTAAAAGCGGATAAGGATAAAACGGCTTGGGTATTAATCAATTTTCTTACTAATGCAATACGATATTCTCCAGAAAATTCAGAAGTGACCATTGAAATATTTAAACAAGAGGATAAGGTATTTTTTGCAGTAAAAGACAATGGGAAAGGGATAGAATCGAAATATTTGAGTAAACTATTTGATCGATATTTCCAGGTTCCAGGAACTTTCAAGACAGG
>CANCKV010000478.1 GCA_947378615.1 Chitinophagaceae bacterium
GAAAGGTAAACAAATGTGGTTGGGACTTCCTGATAGGGTCATCGGTTTCTTGGGTATCGAACCGCTAAAAGACCAAGCAACTGCTTATGAAGTAGATGGGGTGGTGAATCTTATTTTTGGAGGAACAGGTTTGGCTGAAACACCAAAGAAAGTGAAGGACTTAGGCAATAATGAATATTGTTATGGAGATTTAATTGTTAAGATTCATGACCATAACTATAAGAGTTTGAAGGCAGTAGAAGTACCTTTTCGTTTGCCAAAGGCACCAATAACAGAACTATTGATGCAGGATGAAGCGGGAGGAAGTGAAAATGTAGAACACCGTTATCCGTTATCTACCAATTATCATTTTATTATAGAAATAAAAACATCGAGTGCAAAGGGTGAAGCAGTAGTAAAACAACTAACCACTTCAAATGGTGTTCTTTCTTTTCAAGTTGATTTGAATGCAAAACGATATGTTCTCTTTTATAATGATTCAACGGTAGATGCGTCAATCAATCTATCTGGAATTAGTCTAAAAGGAACTAAATCAAGTGTACATCTTTCAACTGCTACAAATGCAAAACCAATTCTCACTGCTCCAAAGGCTTATGTACTTCCAGCAGGTCAGTCGATTATTGCAGTATTCAGCAAGGAAGAAATAGACCATGAAGCAGGTTGGGAGAATTTTCAAGAAATGATTAAAGAAATAAAAAGGTAGGTTTTAACACTATGGAAACAAGGAATAAATAAGGAACACAAGGTTTTCAAATAGATTTAGTTTACAACTCTGTATTCTTTCAAAGTTCATAGTGTTTCTTTGTGAAAAGCTTTGTGTTCCCTGTGTTAAAGACAAATAAAAATTAATAAATAAAACAAATGATGAATAAACTACTATTAACTTTTGTGGCAACCCTTTTAGTAATGTTGGCAACTGCACAATCTGCAGATAAAACATTATGGTTTGATAAGCCTGCTCACTTTTTTAATGAGAGCCTTTTATTGGGAAATGGAACACAGGGTGCTACCATATTTGGTGGCACTACTAAAGAAAAAGTGTTGCTTAATGATGCTACGCTGTGGTCAGGCGAACCATTGAGTGATACGATTTATAAGGATTATTACAAAAATCTACCTGCTGTCAGGGAGGCATTAACTAAGGAAGATTATCAAGCGGCGGATACATTAATCAAAAAATTGCAAGGACATTATAGTCAGGCGTATATGGCTTTAGGTACGCTTTATTTGCATTTAGACCATGACACAGCCGTAACAAATTATTATCGAGACCTTAATTTGGATAGTTCAATTGCTAAAGTGCATTATACCGTAAATGGTGTAAATTATGAGAGGGAATACCTCGTTTCTAATCCTGACAAGGTGATTGTCATCAAACTAAAAGCCAATAGAAAAGCGGCTTTGAACTTTGATTTGGGATTTAATAGTGTTCTACATTATAGTTTTCAGAAGAGCAATAATTGTATCAAAGCAATTGGATATGCTCCTTACAGGCAAGATGCTTCTGCTAGAGGAACAATAGGACAGATATTTTATGATGCCAATAGAGGTATTCATTTTGGAGCAAACATTGCGGTTAAAACCAATGATGGCAAACAACTAGTTGGAGATTCTACCATTCAAATAACAGGTGCAACAGAGGCTGTTATTTATATATCGTTGGCAACAAGCTTTAATGGGTTTGATAAGGACCCTGTAAAACATGGAAAACCCTATCAGCTAATTGCAGCAAATATTCTTCAAAAAGCAATGGCTAAGCCCTACGAAGCCATAAAGAAAGCCCATATTGCCGATTATAGGCGTTTGTTTTCAAGAGTGGATTTGCAACTTGGATGGAATAAAACAGAAAAGGCACTTCCTACAGATACCCGTTTACAGTTGTATGCAACAGGTGCTGAAGACAAAGCTTTGGAGGCGTTGTACTTTAATTTTGGCAGGTACTTGTTAATCAGCAGTTCCCGAACGCCTAATTTACCCGCAAATCTTCAAGGGATTTGGAGTTATTATGTTCGTCCACCTTGGCAATGCAACTATACTACGAATATAAATGCTGAAGAAAACTATTGGCCTTCTGAAACAACCAATCTTTCCGAATTGCATGTATCCTTATTGGGACAAATAGAAAATATCTCCAAAACGGGAGCGGCCAATGCCCGCAATTTCTATAATTGTAAGGGATGGTGTTGTGGACATAACTCCGATATATGGGCGATGAGCAACCCGGTAGGTGATAGGTTAGGGCGACCAAGATGGAGTAACTTCTCGATGGGAGGTGCTTGGTTGAGTACACATATTTGGGAACATTTTTCCTTCTCGCAAGACACTGATTATCTACAACAAAAGGGGTATCCAATTCTGAAGGGGGCTGCCCAATTTTGTATCGACTTTTTAGTGAAGGACAAGAAAGGCAATTATATTACCTCACCTTCCACTTCCCCTGAAAATGCTTTTATCACAAATGCAGGCTATAATGGTTCTGTATTATATGGAGGTACTGCCGATTTGGCAATTGTTCGAGAATGTTTTATTAAGACTATTAAAGCGGCTAAAGTGTTGAATGTGGATGCCGACTTTGTGACTGCCATGCAAAATAAATTGGATGGTTTACACCCTTATCAAATTGGGGCAGAAGGAAAACTTCAAGAATGGTATTATGATTGGAAAGACCCCGAGCCTACGCATCGGCATCAATCACATTTGATTGGCTTATTTCCGGGAGAACATATCAGTGTAGATAAAACACCTGAGTTAGCCAATGCCTGTAAAAGAACTTTAGAGATTAAAGGTGACGAAACTACAGGTTGGAGTAAGGGATGGCGAATTAATTTGTGGGCAAGATTGAAGGATGGTAATCATGCCTATAAAATGTATCGAGAGTTGTTGCGTTATCTGCCACCTATTGGTGATACCATCATTTATAACGGGCCGGGGGGAACTTATCCCAATCTATTAGACGCCTGTCCACCTTTTCAGATTGATGGAAACTTTGGAGGAACTGCCGCCGTTGCCGAGATGTTACTTCAGTCAACAGATGATGTGATTACTTTATTACCTGCTCTACCGACTGCTTGGGAAAGTGGTACCGTAAAAGGACTCAAGGCAAGGGGAGGCTATACTGTAGATATCAATTGGGAAAAAGGAAAGGTGGTAGATTATAAGATAGTATCAACGAATTCTAGAAAGGTTAAGATCTCATTTAATAATAAAACAGAAGATGTTATGTCTCAAGGAATTGGTGTACAGAAATCAAAAAAAATGCATTTCTGATTCTCTTATTCTCAAAGTGATAAAGCCACTTGTAAATAGCAATTTGAATTCCTTCAAATATATTTCCCACTTTATTTGATTAAGATATATCAAATAATTCTCAAACAAAGGTGTCTCGAAATTACCCTGTTCCGAGACACTTTTTTCCATTTTATTCAGATTGAGCCATCTAAACCATTTTATGACACATTGGGAATTAAACCTTTTTGGAGGGATAATATCTTTGCTATTAAATAGTTATGTATGAAAATAATAAGATTAGTTTGCTTGGCTGTCATTGGAATGCTTATTGCCAATAATTCCTTTTCTCAATCTATCCCCGACATATTTAAACATTGGGCTAATGATACTCTAACTGCAAACGATCCTCATTTGTTAGAAGAACCGA
>CANCKV010000479.1 GCA_947378615.1 Chitinophagaceae bacterium
TTCTCAATTAGCGTTTCCAATGAATCAACTCCAATCGTTTCCAACATTTTCTGAGAATCATCTTGATTCGGGCCGATATGCCTACTACAAAATTCGTTGTTCTGCTGACTAAATAAGCTCATATATAAATCGTATTATTTTCCAAAAAAAGTCATTATCTGTTTCATCTTTGATAAAAGAACTGCCTATGCGAGTAATTGCACTTAAGAAGTAAGAGACGGATAACCATTCGTTTCAAGCCGCAAATGTAAGAAGGTAACGATGGACAGTAAATATTATTTATTTGGATGGGGATAGGTTGTGGATGAATAAAAAAATAACGCTTACAAAAAGTGTAAGCGTTATTTAAACAAGCAAAAAATACACGTCGTTAGAGGCCAAGTGGTCAACAGTCTGTAATATAGATTGTTGATATTTTTAATTCCAGTTTATAATTGTAAGTATTTTTACATTCGTAATAAACTGACTAGTAATTGTTTTGACAATGCAATGTTAAATCAAAAAATTAACATAAACTTCATATTGCAATTATTCAAAAGCAACTTTACTTTTATTAAAAAATATTTAATATGTAAATAACTATCAACAAATACAACAAATCAAACAAATAAGACAAAACAAACGACATTTTTGAATAATAAATACCTATTTCCAATCAATACACACACTAAAACCGCATCAATCAAGGTAACCCCCACAAACTAAAAAGTTATTAACATTTTATTATTTCTTTCAACATTCATCAAATGAAGGGTAAAGATTAGATAATTTAATAGTTCTGAAAACTCGAATTCATAAATATGTACTGAAATTTTCTACGCTATTTGCTTTGGTCTAGTTCTTTTCGCATGTCCTCACTTGTCTTTCTACTTCCATCATGACTATAACCGGGAGGGCCAAAGAGATATTTGATTCTTTGTGAAAAGGTGATATTTGGCTGAACAACATCTTTTACAATTTGATTCCATTCATGAAAGATGATTGTTATTGGATTAGGTTTTTCAATATTTTTTGTCAATCCATATTTAATAGGTTCATAAGCTGTTTCATCTAGTTCCTCTTGAAAAGTGCCAAAAAGTTTGTCCCATAATATTAGAAACATCCCCATATTCTTATCTAAATATTTGGTGTTAGAAGCGTGATGAACCCGATGATGAGAAGGTGTAACTAAAATCAATTCTAATAAACCCATCTTTTTAATGAGCTGTGTATGTACAAATATTCCCCAAATCTGTGTTGCTGCAAAAACGAAAATAATGTCGAGCGGTTTAAACCCTAACAGAGGAAGCGGTATGAAATAAATGAATCTATACAAAGGTTGAAAGACAGAGGAACGAAATCCTACAGTAAAATTATATTGTTCACTACTATGATGCGTTACATGTGCAGCCCAAAAAAAACGAATTACATGATCAAAACGATGTAGCCAATAATACAAAAAATCTTCAGCAATCACTAACGCAATCCAATAAGGAATACCCACTTGCCAAGAAACAAAACGATGCGAAAAACAGAGATTAAAAAAGGCCAAATAAAAAATCAGCCTAAACAAAAAGTCAACGCCTGCATTCAACAACATTAGATATAAATTAGAAATTGTATCTCTAAGGGTATATTTCTGCAGATGTTGCCAATGAGAGATTAATAATTCCGACACTATCAATATTAGATAAATAGGTGTCGATATTAGAATTAACCATTGTTCTCTTAATTCTTCCATGAAGTTTATTTTTGCATTAAAACAGCAAAATAAATAATTTCCACTTGCTTAATTCCTGATATAAATCAGAAAAACCATTGAAATTAAAGTTTGAATAAACTATCCACAAATTCGTGTTTATCAAAAACAAGTAGATCATCAATCTTTTCGCCCACTCCAATAAATTTGACTGGAATCTTGAATTGATTGGCAATTGCTAATACAACTCCTCCCTTTGCAGTTCCATCTAACTTGGTGATAGTTAAACTATTTACATCGGTAGCTGCTGTAAATTGTTTGGCTTGTTCCAATGCATTTTGTCCTGTAGAACCATCTAATACAAGCATTACATCGTGGGGTGCGTCAGGAATTATCTTCTTGATTACCCTTTTTATCTTTGTAAGCTCTTCCATCAGATAGGCTTTATTGTGCAGTCTTCCTGCTGTGTCGATAATTACAATATCACTACCTCTTGAAATGGCACTTTTTACAGTATCAAAAGCGACAGCACTCGGGTCACTCCCCATTGCCTGTTTTACAATTGGAACCCCTACCCTTTCACTCCAAATAGTCAATTGATCAACTGCAGCAGCCCTAAAAGTATCTGCCGCACCTAAGAGAACACTGTACCCCGCTTTTTTATAATTATGTGCTAATTTACCAATAGTGGTTGTCTTTCCAACACCATTCACTCCTACCACTAAAATGATATATGGCTTTTTATTTGCAGGTAATTCAAAATCTTTATACGAATCGTCTGAGGCATTGACTAAAATAGATTCGATCTCTTCCTGCAAGATCCTATTTAATTCACTAGTACCTAAATATTTATCCTTTTCTACCCTTTTTTCAATTCTCTCTATAATTTGAATAGTCGTATCAATGCCAACATCTGCACTCACTAAGGCTTCTTCCAAATTATCGAGAACTTCAGCATCCACTGTACTTTTTCCAATGATTGCCTTTGATATTTTGGCTAAAAAACCTTCTTTTGTCTTATTTAGCCCTTCATCAAGTGTTTCTTTTTCTTTTCGTCCAAATAATTTTCCAAAAAAACTCATGTATCAATAATTTATTCTTTAAAAGATAGCGGTAAAAATAATATAATATAATGTATGTGGTCAGTTTAATTGATTAACGCTTTTTATATTTCCTAAAAATAGAAATGGAAAGTATATTTATAGGTCAATTTCATCAACTCATTTTCTACTTTTACAAAATAATTTACATCCAAAATTTGCCATCTAAAGAATATACTTAACAACATAAGTTGCAATTTAGTTTCATTACTTACTAATTAACCTCAACTATTTTTAGCTCTTATTTTTCATTTCCATATCCAATTTATATATTTACGTTTTTTAAACTCAACAAACAAAATAATTATAAATGAAACTAACCTTTTGGGTCAGCCTATTTCTTATTTTCTACACCTATCTTGGTTATGGTATTGTTTTGTTTTTTATGATTAAAATAAAACGAATATTCAAAGGGAAGCCTATATTACCTAGTTACGACAATCTTCCTTCCCTGACTATTATTGTTGCTGCTTATAACGAACAAGATTTTATTGAACAAAAAATCAAAAACACCTTATCACTAGAATATCCTGCTGACAAAATTGCATACATTTTTGTTACAGATGGTTCGAGCGATAATACACCCGAAATTGTAGGAAAGTATCCACAAATCAGATTACTCCACTCACCTGAAAGGAGAGGAAAAATAGCTGCAATGCATCGTACAATGCACGAAGTAACTACGGAAATAGTAGTATTTACAGATGCTAATACATTTTTGAACTACAAGGCACTAATGAACATTGCCCGTCATTATTCAGACCCTCGTGTAGGGGCTGTATCAGGCGAAAAGAGAGTTCAAATAGATGAAACTGCCGATGCAACAGCAGGAGAAGGAATGTATTGGAAATATGAATCTAAATTAAAAACAT
>CANCKV010000480.1 GCA_947378615.1 Chitinophagaceae bacterium
TATGAATTTAGAAACTTATATTCAAACAATTGATGACAAGAATCTAAGAAACAGTGTATTTGTAGATGTTACTGCAAATGGAGATGTTGCAGGTATTTATGACAAAATATTATCGAAGAGTATTGCAATCGTTGCTTGTAATAAGATTGCGGCATCGTCGCCTTATGCAAATTATAAGCACTTGAAAGCCCTTTCCAAATCATTTAATGTGCCTTATTTGTTTGAAACAAATGTGGGTGCAGCACTTCCTGTTATTGGAACCTTGAACGATTTGATAAAGAGTGGAGATTGGATAAATAAGATTCAGGCGGTTCTTTCTGGTACATTGAACTTTGTTTTCAATAATTATGATGGTACAAAACCATTCTCTGAAGTGGTTAGAGAAGCACAAAGACAAGGTTTCACAGAACCAGACCCACGTTTGGATTTGGGTGGAACAGATGTAATGCGTAAGATTATGATTTTGGCACGTGAAATAGGAGAAGAAATGGAAATGGAAGATATTAAGAATACACCATTCCTACCAGCCTCTTGTTTTGAAGGAAGTGTAGAAGATTTTTATCAAGAAATGGAAAAGCACGAGGCACACTTCAAGGCATTGTATGATGCTGCAGCCAAAGAAAATTGCAAGTTGAAGTTTGTAGCACAGTTCGAGAATCAGAAGGCAAGTGTTGGTTTACAACATATCCCTTCGCATAGTGATTTCTATCATTTGTATGGAAAAGATAATTTGGTTTTATTCTATACCGAACGATACCCAGAACAACCGATGGTAATTAAGGGTGCGGGTGCAGGTGCAGATGTTACTGCAAGTGGAATCTTTGCAGATATAATGAGGGTGGTATAATACCCTAAAGGGGAAAATGACTGAATAATGAAACTAACAAAAGTTACGATAGGGAACTTCAAATGTTTTCAAGCCGAAAATGAAATTGAGCTTGGAAAGCTTACGCTACTTACTGGAGCAAACAGTAGTGGTAAGAGTTCCATTATCTATAGCATTTTGGGGGCAATTCAGTCAGGTGAGTTTCCATTTCAGTTTTCAACTAATGGTAAATATGTAAATATGGGCGACTTCCGAGAAGTTGTTCATAATCATAATAGGAAGGAGAAGATAAAATTGGGGTTTGAGTTTGAGGGAGATTCTGAATTGAAGATAGAAACAGTTTGGGTAGAAGATGAAATTAATAATTTGCCTAAGTTGTTTGAATTGAAAGCAGCTACTAATTACCTGAATTTACAAATAAAAACTAAAGGAAATGGGTTTGAAATTGATATTGATTATAATCCAAAGAAAAAATCAAATCTAGTAAGTTATTCAGCAGAACTGTATTCCCGAATTAAAGAATATGCATTTGAACATGGAAATACTGACGAAGAAAAAATCCTTATTTTAAGTTCAATACTTGAAAATTTACATGAACATCAAAAAGTTAATGGAATAATAATTGGCACTAAATTATTAAATTTTAATGAGAAAATAATTGATGAAGAAAGTATCCTTATAAGAGTATTAATAGATTATCTTTTTGATGATATTAATTATTATGACACAATAATAAATTTTATAAGTTCATTTAGATTGCATCCAGAGAGAACGTATTTGGAACATTCAAAATCTAGATTGAAAGTTACAAATTTTGGTGATGGATATCTTGACCAAATCATTAGTTGGGAATCGAAGGATAGAGATAAACTAATAGAGTTGGTTAGCATTCTGAAGGATTTAAATTTATTATATTCCATAAAATCCAAAAGATTAGATGGAGGCAGATTTGAAATTACAGTTCAAACAAAAGAAGGTGGAGTTGAAACTTCTTTAAGTGATGTAGGTTTTGGTATATCTCAATTTCTACCTATAATAGTGGCAGATTTGCAATTGCCTAATGCATCAACTCTATTTGTAGCTCAACCAGAAATTCACTTGCATCCAAGTGTGCAATCTTCTTTTGGAGATTATTTGATGCATCAAATAAAGACAAAAGATAAGAACTATGTAATAGAAACGCATAGTGAATACTTATTGAATAAGATTAGACTTGGGATTGTAAAAGGAACTATTAAAGAAGAAGATGTAAAGATTCTGTTTGTTGATAATGAAGGGGAAGATAATATCATTCATAAAATAGAATTTACTAAACAAGGACAGATTTTGAATGCTCCTGACAATTTCTTTAAGACCTATATGATGGATGTGATGGAAATTGCCATAAACGCAGCAACTAACTAACTATGAAAAAAGATTTATTTATTGATAATAATGTTGCGAGCAAGTTTTCTAATCCTCAAGATAAGGAATATATCAAATTAACTTCTTGGTTAATGATGTATGATAATAAAAAAGGAAATAAGGATGATTACGCTCATTTGGTAGTCTCACAAAAGCTTTTGGTAGAGTATTATCGGTCAGCACAAGGTGCGAAGAGTGATACTGCAATACCGATGATTATTGCAAAATTGCAACAACAAGGGAGATTGGTAATAAAGACTAATCAGGAAATAAAAGATTTCAAGTCATTTCACTTTACTAAAGCTGTAGAGAAAAGCTTAAGAAGCAATAAGGAAGATAGGGAACATATTCCTGTAGTTCTTCTTTCTGAAAGGAAATATGCAATTTGTTACGATGAGAACTTTACTTTTGACGTGGTTAATTTCTCTGGATTTAAAGCAAAAGTTGAAAAGCGACCAGAGGATATTAATTATGCAGGATAAAAAAATTGTGCTTTACTAGATAGGCTCGTGTTTCTTAGAAGACAATACATTGACATCAATATTAAATCAATTTATTATGCTGTCACCACAATTTATGGTAGATAAAAAAGGGAATAAAGTAGCTGTTGTGTTACCTATGAAAGAGTATAAAAAATTGCTAGAAGCTAAGGAAGAATTAGAAGATATAAAAGAATTTGATAAGTCATTTCAAAGAAAACAAGAATTTATATCATTTGATAAAGTTATTATATGAATCTAATTAAAAAATATTACTCACCAATTTCTACTCTTTCAGGAGATGGAAAGTCTGTTTCAGTCCTTTCCCCTGCAACAGTGGCAAATGTTGTTTGTGGTTTCGACATTCTTGGTTTTGCGTTAAGTAATCCTAATGATGAAGTGACTATTTCAATTAGCGATGAAGTGGGTGTACAAATCATCAATAAAGATGACTTTAACTTACCGACAGACCCTGAAAAGAATGTTTCGGGAGCGGCTTTATTGGCCATGTTGGAAGAATGTCCCGATGTAAAAGGCTTTACTTTAATTAGCAAGAAACATATCAAACCCGGGAGTGGGATTGGAAGTAGTGCTGCAAGTGCTGCAGGGCCTGTTGTTGCTGCTAATCACATATTAGGCAATCGTTTTAGCAAGGAAGACTTGGTACGCTTTGCCATGTTTGGCGAAAAAGTGGCAAGCGGCGTTAAACATGCCGATAATATTGCCCCTGCTATTTATGGCGGTGTTACTTTGATTCGTTCAATTTTTCCTTTAGATATTATTGCAATTGATGCACCTGAGTTATATGTAACCGTTGTACATCCTCAAATAGAAGTTCGTACAGCAGATGCAAGAATGATTCTAAAGCTAAATGTATTATTAAAGAATGCCATAAAGCAATGGGGAAATATTGCAGGATTGGTAGCAGGATTAA
>CANCKV010000481.1 GCA_947378615.1 Chitinophagaceae bacterium
ATCCTTAGTATAACCATACATTTCAAGTGCTGCCTGATTAAAATCCAAGAAACTACTATCTTCAAGTCGAACAATGATTGGTGTAGATACTTTTCTGAAAATGAAATCTGCTAACTCAAGTTGTTCTATTGTCTTCTTCTTTTCTGTAATATCTGTTACAAAAGCACAATTCAGTTCAATATCGCCATATTTAATAAATGTTGATTTTATATCTACATCTATGATTGTTCCATCCTTTTTCTTCCCTTTACTATTCATCGATACAAGACCATTCTTTCGTAGTTCTTGCCATAAATATGCCCAAGATGTCTTATCTGCTCGTGGATTGATATCGAAAATGAGTAAACCCATCAATTCATCCTTCGTATAACCCAATGTTCTTTGAGCCATTTCATTGATATCATAAAAAGATGCATCTTCTTTTACCAAAAAGATAGACACAGCAGAATTCCTAAAGGCAAAATCAACAAGTTTCAACTGTTCTTCTACTCTTTTTTGTTCAGTTATATCCCGACAAATACCAATAAGTCCTTGTAGTTCATTGTCTTTGTTAGCAAAAGGAAATTTTGAAACAAGCACATCTAGTCTATTCCCATTCCTATCATAAAAAACATCCGGATCTTCAATAACAGGTTTTCCAGTTTGTAATACATGCATATCCTCCTGATAACCTTTGTGAAATGTATTATGACTAAAGATCTCCAAATCAGTTTTGCCGTAAGCCTCTTCTTCCGAGTTTAGCCCCATGTTCAAAACATCAAGCTTGTTAGCAATTAATTTTCTTCCCAACTTATCCTTTACAAAAACGGCAACAGGCAAATTATCAATTAATGTACGTAACAACCCTCTTTCGCTCATCAAACGCTGTTCAGCTAATTTACTCTCTGTAATATCCATCAAACATGTATAGGAGGATACAGTCATTCCGTCATTCATCAACTCGGGCTTGCTGAAACCTTTTGTCCATCTTATTTCCCCATTATCATCGAATATCCTATATTCAATATTCCAATCTGAAAAAGGCAATTTATATCTCATCGATTCTATTAATCGCTCTTTATCATCGGGATGTACCCTTTGAAACAAATAATGATTATTGGCATTAACAGCCTCCCGATTAAAAGATGGAGAATAGGAATTCATTTTCTTATTTACAAATCCAATATGAAAATGATTGTCGGGATAGAGGTTCATTTGAAAAACTACAAAGGGAAGATTGTCTATGAATGACCTGAATAATTCATTTTCTATCCTTAATTCTTGGAATGAAAAAGTATCACCTGAAGGGCTAATTGTTTCTAACTTGTCTTTATTATCTTTATCTATAGACTTATCTAAAAAATTGATTTCATTTAAAAACAAACAAAAAGCTTTAGTCTTTTGAGTATCGGGTTCTATTGTGATAAAAGTAAATTCAATAAATATTTCTTCTTGATTTTTTTGTTTACCAACTACTTTCAGCTTGCTATTTCCCACACTTTGATAAGAATTTAAGAGGGTAACTATCCTTTTTTCTTTTGTAAACAGAATATCTTCAATAGACAACTGAATTAATTCTGAAAAAGTGTATCCCAACAGTTTTTCTGTTGCAGAGTTAACATCTATTATTTTACCTTCCTCATTAATGATGACAAAAGAATGGGCAGACTGATGTAGAATTGATTTATAAACCGAAAAATTATTATCAGGGAAGTTAGTTGACAAATTATTATCAGGCAGCATTTTTTAAATAATTTTGAACAGGCCTAAAAACAATATTTATTTCTCACTTTAATAATCCATTTAAAAAAATTGAATAGTGATTTGTTTTGAAACTTAAATGAGACATAAAAAAGCCATGCTATATGTTTTTGGGAATAAATGTAAGAACTTTTTATTGTCTAAAATGTAAAAACTTTAAAAAAATACTTGAAATTTTAAGAAATATTTCAATTTTATCAATAATACTGTTCTCATTGAAACAAATAAGCAATTTTTTAATCCTCAAATGCATCTTTAGAAACTATTATAAAATCTTACCTAGCATTTTATTTACACATTTATTGTACCTAACAAAGCGATATTTTAGGGTGCAATAACTTTTATTTCTAACCTATTTAACATCCTACATTCTAAAAAGGTCATGTTTCATAACTTACAGTTTCGTACATTTTCATTAGCCAATTTTCACTAAAAACGTTGCAACTTCAGCATTAGGATTATAAATGATTAAATGTATAATACCTCCTGCTAAGTTATAGCCAAGTTCTTCTGCAGTGCTTTCGATAAATATATTTGGATTATTAGCCACTGTTACGGCATGTGCAGAAGGTAAACTATTCTTATTCATCCCATAATAAAAGACTAGGCTTTTTCCATTTTTCACCTTCATCCTGACAGGTGTTGTGGCAATTACTTTAACTGTTTTTCTAGAAGTCGTTAATTGAGACTTCACGGTTCCGTTCCTATCTACAATCTTACTTTTTTCATCATATATCACATAATTCTCGGCCTTTAGTTTGTTATTTTCTGCAATATAATAGGCATGCCCTGTGTGACACAATCCCTTCATCGAAGTATAAAGGCTGTTTGCAGCAGTACGTCTTACCACGGTTGCTCCTAATGCGTTGCCTACCAATGTTGGTGTGGCAGCAATAAGAGGTAATAAGGTTGCTGCTTGTGTAGTAATGTTGGTTAGCATGGCAGGCTTTAGTCCTTTTACTGTCATTTTGGTTGTGTAAAGTGTGCTTTTGATAATTATGTTAGAACAGATGTTCGACAATTCATTACAATCCATTTTTGCAAGTCCAATGACATTAAATGATTTAATTTCGGAAGAATCTTCTTTAAAAGTATCTTTAGCGATATCATAAACCACATGTATGGCAGTTCTCAACACCTCAGTTTGCACATTACGCTTTGCAAAACCAATAGAGGAAGTATTCCGTTCGACAACATTTGCAGGAAGAGCTACAAAATTGACCCTTTCTGTTTCTAAATCAGCAATCATTTGAAGTGTGATACCCCTCTCTGCCAAATCAGCCACATCTTGAGTCAGAAAGGCTTCTTTTTCTATACAACAAGCTACAAGGTCATTATAGCTCATGGCAAAAAGCAAACGAATTAAATTATTGGCAGCCATAATCAGAATGTTTAAAAAGTAATAACTAATATTATTGATGCAATAGTAGTCTTATTACATCATTACTCAAGATTATCATTGCTGTTTGGATAATTTAATTTTAAAGGGTCCAATTATTTTATAATTATTTGTTTTTCAATTATTTTTTTTGCTATTTTTTCATCAAAAACATTTCGATAATTATCCATTTTTAGCATCTATTTATATTAATACACCAAAAGAATTCCTTAACACACCAAAGAAATCCTTAACAGGCAATTATCCTTTATTAATACACCAATAACCGTCCTTAACACACCAAAAAATTCCTTAATAGCCCATAACTTTCCTTAATAACCAAATAACTTTCCTTAACAACCCATTACCCACTAAAAAATGGATTAATAATTACTTTTTTCTAGTGATAAAAGAAAAAATAATCAAAGTAAAAAAACTTATAGAGCATTAAAATAAAAAGGTAGATTATTATAAAATGAAAATCAGAAAATAAACTTTGACATTAATCAAATATC
>CANCKV010000482.1 GCA_947378615.1 Chitinophagaceae bacterium
ATCTTCTAATTATAAATAAAAGGGAGTGCAATATTAAGTTCATTAAAATGCCAATAAACAAAGGAGCGATATTGAAGGAGACATGACATGGGTTTAAAATCTTTATCAAATTTATTTAGGAAAGCTTATACGGATTATTAAAAGCCCTACATTTGAAATTCAACAAAACAATAAACGGTGCAAACTACTAACAGTGTCTTAATTAATCAGGCAAAAGAATCATTAAATGGAAAATGGGGATTGGCAATAGGAGGCTTTTTAGCCTACTATTTAATATCTACATCGCTAACATTCATTCCAAAAGGGGGTATTCTTTCCGTATTAATAATTGGCGGTCCATTTTTATTAGGTCTCCAAAGATTTTTCCTCTCAATTGCAAGAAATCAAGAGGTAAAGATTGACGAAGTCTTCTCTGGTTTCAATAGTTTTGGAAAAGCTTTGGGTGCGTATCTATTGATGCTTTTGTATATCGTATTATGGTGTTTCTTGCTAATTGTGCCAGGTATCATTGCAGCATTTTCATATTCAATGACGTTTTTCATTTTAGCAGATGAGCCATCCATTGGAATTTCAGAAGCACTTAATAAAAGTAAACAAATGATGAATGGGAACAAATGGAAATATTTTCTGCTAATGCTTCCATTTATGGTTATCCCATTTATCTTATTAATGGTATATTTAAGTTTCATAGCAGTCGCTTCCTTTAATCATGACTATGTTAGTGTTCTAAAGTATAGTTCCATAAACAATACTGTATCAGGAAAACTTATTAGTTCGTCAATTTATGTGCTATTATCTTGGCTTTTTGTTTGGATGTATGTTGCCTCAGCAAAATTTTATGATGATATAAACCCTAAGGAAATAGAAACGGCCCTTGACTACTAGAAACAAAAAATTACTCTAATGAGACGAGAAATCTATTTGTGGAGATTAAAAGGGTATCAATATACAACGCATTCCAAAAGTTTAAAGCTTTCGGAATGCATTGATTCCTTATTTCCCCATCAAACTCAACTTTACTAATACCACACCATGTGAAGCCACTTCTGTTTCAAACTTTTCTGATTGCAACCCTAAATCTTTTTGCCTCCAAAGGTCTCGCACCTTTCTTTTTCCTGTAATACCTAAATCCTTCCAATTGGCAGTTATGGTGGCCTTTTTGATACTCCTATTAAATAATCCAACTGCTATGTTTCCGTCTTCCAAAGGTTTTGCATATACATCCAAAGAATCTTTTGAATAAACCTTGATGGCGGCCTTACCTAATGGGTCTTGGTCAATATCAATTACTTCGTCATTAGTAATTAGGTTAAGTGTAAAGGCATCCAATTTCTCCATATCGCAGCCTAACAAAAGAGGCGCAGACAATAGACTCCATAAACTGATATGTGTGTATTGTTCATCAGGAGTAAGCCTTGTAGGATGAGGCTTTCCCCAACCCACATAACCAATCACCAACATATCGGGGTCATTAAAATGACCTGGAGCAGAATAGGGCGCACATTTATCCTGCTTAATACCAATATTGCTCATACTTTTCCAAGTATCAATTATATCGCCGGTAGTTCGCCAACAATTTCCATTTACTAATGGTCCCCATTTCCACACTTCTGCCATTCCATATTGGCAAAGACTATATACAATATCCCGCTTTTGTGCCTTCAAGGCAGCACCCATCAAGGAATAAGGATATGCCGCAGCAACTGAGTCATTCCCTTTATGATTATATAGAGGCACTCCCTGACTTGAATCGGCAGCTATCTTACCATAACTACACCAATCATATTTAAGATAGTCAAAACCCCAATTACTATAGGTTTGGGCATCTTGAAGTTCGTGCTGCCAACTACCGGCACATTTACCACAGGTCAATGGCCCTGGCGAAGAATACAATCCAGCCTTTAACCCCTGTGAATGAATATAATCTGCCAAACCTTTCATATCAGAAAAACGTGTATTCGGTTGTACATTACCATTGGCATCCCTAAACTCACCTTGTAGTGTAGGATCATTTTTTCTTTCGTGGTTGTTTTCCCAATAATCATCAATGTTTATATACGTCCAACCATGATTGATTAATCCAGTTTTAACCATGGCATCAGTAGCTCGTTTTACCTTGTCGGCAGATACTTCTGCAGCAAACACATTCCAACTGTTCCATCCCATCGGTGGAGTCAGGGAAATTGTTTCGCCTACCACTATCTTAAGCTTCCGTTCTGCAGTTCCCCTTATATTCTTTGCTTTCACTAAGACGTCATAGGCTCCTTTTTGGTTGACAAAACCAGTAATAATACCCGTTTTGGAATCAAGGGTGAGTCCTTTTGGCAATCCTGAAGCTGAGAATGACATGGGACGAATACCTGTAGCAGCAATAGTGTATAAAAATGGAGACTCAGGACGCACGCCAAAAACCTTTGCCCCATTAATACGGGGTTTCTCTGAAGAAGGGGGCGTCAGGATAGCTGATTTCAACGAATCTTCATGAGAAGTTGACTGACTGAAAGATGAAATGCTGACTATTGATAAAATCAATAAGACAATAAGTACTTTGTAATTTTTCATATTGAAAGGTTATTATTTTGATCAATAATGAAAAGTGAAATATTAGAATCAATACCTAATTTTCACTTATTAAGGCCATACGATTGTAAAGCAAAGAAAAGGTTTAATTACTGTTTTAAGAGCTAATAAATATCAAAAGGTCTCGCTTAAAGTTTAAATAGGAGTGAAAGGGAGATTGTTTGACTCTTAATATTTTAAGTAGAATGATTTTTGGAGGAGTAGGAGGGCTATTTGTATTTGGTTCAGTACTTTGAAAAATCATAAAATCGCCCCGAAACATTATAGTTCCGAGGCGATTATTTATTGATAATACATCTCTCAATAGAGTTATTGATTTAGAAAACCTAGTAAAATCACCTTATCATGTAAGGCTTTGATGCGTAGATGATAAATTCCAGAGCCTATTCCTCCTAAATGTACAATGGGATTGACTGCGTCATTTAATGAAAACAGCCTAATTACCTTACCCAAATTTATGAATCAAAACATAAGTTTTTAAGCGTGCGTAAGATGGGGAGGATGCTGTCTGAACTATGATTTTTGTGATTATGGTGATTGGTATGATTAGAGAAAGTTACCATAAGTTAATTTCGTTTATCTCAATTCATCACAATTCATTTATTTCTTCTTTAGATAACCCTGTCAACTCACTAATCTTGTCTATTGGCATATCACTATTCTTCAAGTTTTTTGCCACTCTCCTCACTATCAGTTCGCTTTCCTTCTTTCCTTTAACCATTCCGATTTCTTCCCCTATAATAATCCCTTCTTTTATCCCTTCTATCTTTCCTTCATCTGTGGCACATTGAAAGGCACTGAAATTATCCCGTAATGTTTTCAAACTTGCCTGATACAAGAGATGTTCCTCATCATTATATTTTGCTAATTCTGCCTTCTCAAAGGCACTCTCAAATATTGAATCTCCGAATATGGCGGGGATTTCTTGAAAGTCTTCCAAATTCTTGATGAAGAATAGCCACTTATCTAAGCGAGTTTCCAATTCATCTTCTTTTTTTGAGAAGTTTGGCATCTCCAAATAAATGAAAGTGAGCTT
>CANCKV010000483.1 GCA_947378615.1 Chitinophagaceae bacterium
AACTATTATTTTTCAAAAGAAGTATAGAAAATTGCATATATATGCATTCTTAGAAGAAATATTAAAATGAATAAATAAAATTTAATAATTAAATCAATGTATATAACATCTAAAATTGAAGAAAATAATTAGAGGAAAATATTTAGGAACATTGAGCCTAGTCAAGTAAGACCATTCATTTGGTTTATATGCTTTTGTAAATAAATTGAAATGATTTTCAATGTATGACTTCTTTTCAAAAATTAAAATATTGGGGTAAAAAATGCCAATAAAACAAAAATCAATCAGTAATGTGATGATTACCAATCGATAGTAGGATGCTCCTGACCTAGCAATTCCTTTTTTGTACAAATAATTATTTTTCAATAAATTAAATATTTTAAAATAAAAGCATGAAATATTGATTTAATTGGATTCAAATCCAAATAAGGTGCTATCTTACAAAAATTATTTTCATCTGTACAATAAATAAAATTTGTCATGCAACCATCTAAAGAAGTTCCTTTAATTTTTTCTTATTCCTTTACTGAATTAATTGCATTGGCAATTATCAAAGAAGCATTCCTACGCAGAGACCAAAAAGAATTAATGTCAAGAGGAATCACCATTAAAAGGCTTGATGACTTTGCGGCAGAAAGACAATTATTTATTGATATGCCTCCGTATAAAATTGAATTACGGAAACATTCACTTGCCCTTGAAGCTTGTGAAGAAAAAAGAATAGCCCTTGCCGAAGCAATGATTGAAATAAAGGGCATTGCTTCCAATACATTTACAAAAAAAGGGACAAATTATTTTGTCTTTAATCTGCTTGCAATCAATAAAATGCCTGAAGAAACATTAATTGAATCGATTCCAACTTTTGTTAAATATGGTAAAGCAAATATGGATACGATGGGTGAGAGGGGTTTGACGCTTGATATGCTGACAAATATTACCGACTTGGCCGATGAACTATCTACTTTACTTGACGTGCCTACCGAACTGCTTTCTGATACAAATACTACGACGGTTTCAAGGCATGTGAGAGCAAATAAGTTATATGAAGAGATGAGAAATATGTGTGAAGCAGGACATCTTTTCTATAAAAATTCAAATAAGGTAAAGGCGAATGACTACGTAATGGATTCTCGCAAGCCAAAATTCACAAAAAGGGAGGGGACGGTGAAAGGTTCTACCACTATTTCAAGGAAGGCGGATGGAATTAAGGATAATACGGAGGTCAAATTGAAAGTAACGCATGGGACGAATCTTCAGTTTTATTTTGGAATGGAGAAAAAAAGTCCGCCTACTGAAAAGGCATTGACAGTTGTGAAAGATGAAAAAGTGTATATAATCGTTACTGCAGCCTCTTTAGGTTACGACAAAGCAAAAGGGATAATTCATTTTATCATCAGAAACCCTAATGAGGATGAAGCGACTTTTTTGTTGAAGATAGGATAAAATAAATATAAACTTTAAACTATGAGTGATGAGTTTGGTGAGCATTTCAAACTATCAATTCTTCGATACTTACAAATAATATTAAGATTATGAATCTAGACGATTGGAAATATCATTCTTCAAAACTGCCTACTCAGAATACTGTTGAATGGGCTAAATACTGTGAAGATCTAATAAATGAATTTACAGATGAAATAAAAAATAATCCTGATAAATATGATGACTTTTTTGATGGATGTTATCCTTCATGTATTGATACGTTTATTACCTTTTATGTATCAACAAAGTTGAGTTTGATAACATCAGCGAATTATTATTTGGAACAAACAAAGGAAAATCGAGAATTTAAATATCAAGACGAAGCGAATGAAATCTTCGATTTGATTCTACAGAAAAAACTCTTCGATTTACAAATACAATGGCGAGCTGAAACATTGGAAATACCTCAGGTTCGTTTATGTGCAGATTTTATTTTTTGGGAACAAAGAATCAGGGACTGTCCCTTTTTAGAATTGGTAACAGATGCAGAAGTTCGAGTAATGGAAAGCTTTCTGAAGAGCAATAATTTCTCCGACCAAACACAATCCTGGCTATGCTATTGGCAGGATGGAGGTGAGATTTTAGAGAAAGATGAGGATGGTTTAATGGAAATGTATCCCGAGTGGTACGAATTTTATGATGGACGGATGGGTACGGGTGCATTGTTATCGTTACCAGATATTAGGGGTGCAAAAGAGAATGCTTATATGCAAATACTTCGGGATAAAGTTGCTAAGGAAAGGGAGTTGAAACCTTCCTCTCCAATTCAACAAATGACAATGCTTAATCCAGACCATAAAACCATACATGAATTCATACATACCTACGAGGATAAATATTTCATGGCAATTGCAGATGGATACTTGAATACGTTTGCCAAAACAGATGAAGCAATAGACGCATTCGAAGATGAATTGGACACTGCCTATTATTTGTTGCAGGAAGCAGATGAACCCGTTTATATGCCGGGGGGAATGCCTTGGAAAGAAGCCATTGTAAAATGTGCACAACAATATAAGAACGGCAAGATTGCCAATGAACTTGATATGATTTTTGAAGAATATATGATGTTTAAAGATGCAGGAATTGGGTGGGAACTAGCAGATTATAGTGAAGAATATAGGAAGGATGGACTTTGTAAGCAAATGGAAGACAATATGATTAAAGCAAGGGTATTGAATGGAGAACCTGCCGACTTGAATTTTTAACAACAAGAAAAATATAATTAGAACTATTTAAAATAAACTTTATGGCAAATAACTGTTGGGATTTCTACAGGGATATATTAATGGATGAATCACTTGACAACATTGCAAAGGCTGATAAGCTACTTGATGCAAAGGATTCTTTTGAAGGAGATGATTGGGAATGGTTAATAAGTTTAGCAGTAGAACATTTATTGAGAGCTAAGGCGTATGAGCGAGTAATTGATTTAAGTAGCAAATACCTTCCTAAAACATCGCATTACCAATTTCATCCTGAAATATATAGATATTGGATTGAGGCATTGGAAAAAACAAATAGATGGGAAGAATCACTTGAATTAAGGAAACTTAAAATGTCTGAATTGAATGAAAGTAGCATGTTTAATAATGTCGCTGAAGCTTATGAAGAAGCAGGGGATTGGGACAATGCCTTACTTTATTATGATAAACATCTAAATGAAGAGGAAGGCTATCTACAAACAGAAGACATGGAAAAGATTGCCAAAAAATATGAAGAAAAAGGTGACTTGATAAACTCTGCACGTTACTTACTGATTGCAGCAAAAAATGAATGTAGTAATTCTTCATACCTATGGCAGAATGCTGGAAGGGCATTTGCATTGGCTAATCAGGAAGACGAGGCAATGAAGTATTTTCAAATTGCATTGATATTGGATCCACAATGTGAAAATGCCCTTTATTGTTTGGGGCAGGTTTATCAAAACAAAGGTGATCAATATCGGGCAATGCACTATTATACCGAAGTATTGAAATTAAATCCATTCAATGCAGCAGTATATAATAACCTTGGAGCAATGGCCTTTAATGATGAAGGTGACATAAAGGGGGCGATAGAAAAAATAGAATCTGCATTAGAGATGACGGTTGACCCACAATTAAAACTCACCTTTCACATAAACCTAGCG
>CANCKV010000484.1 GCA_947378615.1 Chitinophagaceae bacterium
CGGAAAGCTGCTCTAGGTATTGCTGTAGATCCAGATGTGGACAGACTTTGTTTTGTTTGTGAGGATGGTAGCCTATTTGGGGAAGAATATACGCTAGTAGCTGTAGCCGATTATGTATTGAAACACAGAAAAGGAAATTCTGTAAGTAACATGTCTTCTACTAGGGCTTTGAAAGATGTGACAATCAAGCATGGAGGTGAATATACACCGAGTGCTGTAGGAGAGGTAAATGTAGTTGCCAAAATGAAAGCAACTAATGCAGTGATTGGTGGAGAGGGGAACGGAGGAATTATTGTACCCGACCTTCATTACGGTCGTGATGCACTCATTGGAATTGCACTTTTCTTAACGCATCTTGCGCATGAAAAGAAAAGTGTAAAACAGTTGAGAAATACGTATCCCTATTATTCAATGAGTAAGAATAAGATTGAATTGGAGAAAGGAATTGACGTAAAGAAAGTTTTTGCCCATATTCAAAAAAAATATAAAAAGAATCCTATAAATACGGAAGATGGATTGAAGATTGAATTTGACAATGATTGGGTTCATTTGCGCACTAGCAATACAGAACCAATTATTCGGATTTATTCTGAAAGTAGTTTTGAAACGACGGCTGAAAGTATTGCACATCGTTTAATGCAAGATATCAGAGAATCAATGACACCGCATTCATAAAATAGAGCTATTTAAGGAAAGCTTTTTCACTTATTTTGTCATAAAGACGCATAACAAACATTGATTTGCTATGCGTCTTTTTTATGTAATATAATTTCCAGAAATAATTCTTGAAATAGAAAAGTTTTGAAAACAGTGTAATAAATATACTAGCAAAATCTTAGAATGTGAATAACCCTACGCAAGTGAATAGTAGTGTCGGAATTAACGCACATATCCACAAAGTCTAATAACTATAATTCTTTTTTGAATAATAATGAGGTGTTTTTTTCGTTTTAATAAGTAGGAAATATTATTTAGAGAATTATTAAGTTTTTATTGTCATCAAATTATTTAGGCATCTATGAATTACAATTCGGAAATTAATGCATTGTTTACGCTAATTGATGATCCAGATTTAGAAGTTTTTGAAACTGTTTCAGAGAGGATAATGGAATATGGCAAAGATATCATCCCAAATCTTGAATATTTGTGGGAAAATACTTTGTGCGCAACATTACAGGAAAGGATTGGTAGTATCATTCATACGATGAACTATACGGAATTAACAGAAAAAATGATAGAATGGAGGGATTCGTCAGATAATAATCTATTAAATGGAGCCTTATTAGTGGCAAAATATGAATACCCAAATTTAAAAACACAGGATATCATTAAGGATATTGAGAAGATTAGGAGGGATGTTTGGCTTGAACTCAATAACTTTCTTACACCTCTCGAGCAAGCAAATGTCCTCAGCAGCATGATGTATAACTATTATCAACTGCGTGGAAATGAAGTTAATTATCAATCAAAAGATGACTTTTTCATTAATAAAGTACTTGATTATAAGAAAGGTAACGCCATTACAAATGGCATTTTTTATCAGATTATGTGCGAATTACTAGAAATCAATGCAAAAGTAATTAACATACCTAAACATTTTCTACTAGCCTATTATCATTCAGATTATTCAACAAATTCTAGTGTTAGCTTAGAGCAAAAGAAAATACAGTTTTATGTTGATGGTACAAATGGGCAAGCTTATGCGCATTTAGATATTGAGAATTATCTGAAGAAAATGAAAGAATCGCCTAAGCCGGGCTATTTCAAACCTTTAAGTCACCAAAAAATAATTCAAATATTATTAGAAGAACTGAGTAATTGTTATGACAATCCTGCTGATTATTACAAGCAAAAGGAGATAATTGCGCTTGCAGATATCCTAAAGTAATTGGTCAAACCTGCTTCACTGATTCAATTTTGTTCTAAAAAGATTACTTTAGGAAAATTGATACGCAAGAATCAGTTTGAATCAATTGATTCCCTAATTTTAATCATTCAATTTATTTAATCAGTGGTTAATGGCGTTATTTTATTGTGAGGATATTTCACCTGACACAAAACTTGCAATTTGGAAAATAGAAGAAAGTGAATCATTCTTCACTCAATTTGCCATCATGCAATATCCTATTTCACATCCGCAAAAGCGGTTGCAGCACCTTGCGGGTCGTTACCTATTACAGTACCTAATTCCTGATTTCCCAATTCATTCTATTCAAATTTCATCTACAGGAAAGCCTTTCCTTGAGAACAATTGTTATTATTTTTCTTTATCGCATTGTGGCAATTTCGCAGCAGCAATTGTCAGCAAGTCTAAAATTGTTGGTATTGATATAGAACAAAAAAGAAATACAGTAGCTAAAGTTGCCCATCGTTTCTTGCATCAAGAAGAAATTCATCAACTAAAAAATGAAAATGGTCTTCATTCTTCTGACTTTGAAAATCTAGAAACAATAAATGACTTATTTTCTTCAAACATTGAGACACTAACTTTATTGTGGTCAGCAAAGGAAGCGATTTACAAATGGTGGGGATTGGGAAATCTAGACTTTAAAGAGATGATTAGAATAGATAATTGGCAGTATTCCAATGGCGGCGCTATGAGGGCAAGAATACTTTCTGTTGATTCAATTTTTGATATAGTTCCTAATTATCGTTTCTTTGACGATTTATGTTTGGTATGGTTATCCGAAAATGTCAGTAGGTAACTTGTTTACAAAATATAAAATTGTTTCGAATCAATAAATTGATGGAATAAGGATGAATGAGAAACGAGCAAAACAATCACTTTTAAACAGTATAATTTCTTCAATCATCGCTTTATTTGGTGGTGGTTTAATCTATCATATCATCCAATTTCATGGAGTAGGAATTTCGCCAGATTCAGTTTCCTATCTTGCTACAGCAAAAAATATTGCCGCAGGAAAAGGTATCACAGACTATAATAATGCACCATTAATTCTTTTTCCTGCAGGATATCCTCTCTTTCTTAGCTTATTCATCAAATTATCTTCATTCGATTTGTTGATAATTGCAAAAGTGATTAATGCAGTCTTATTCACCTCGTTGATTCTTTTTTACGGATATATCATTGAATGCCTTTCTTTAAAAAATACATTATGGGTTTATAAACTAATAATTCTAATTAGCCTGCCGATTTCATTTTCAATGCTAGATATCTATACTATGCTTTGGAGTGAGACCTTGTTTTGTGTTTTAATACCCATTTTTATTCTTTCCATTCACCACTATCTAAATACTCCTACCAAAACCAATTTATTGATTACTGCATTTGTTACTGCATTTGCATGTGATACTAGAATTGCAGGTATCAGTATCATTGGAACAGGGATTGCCATCATTGCTTTACAAAATAAATTTTCAATTAAAAAGAAAATATTTGATAGTATATTGTATTTATTAATTAGTACTTCATTTATTTTATTGAATATCCTTAGAAATAATTATCTGAGTGGTTCAATGGCAGGTATTAGACAAAAAAGTGAGACCTCCTTGTTTGCCAATATTCATTTAGTTGGAGATACTATTCTGCAGTGGTTTCAAATACCACTTACGA
This sequence comes from Chitinophagaceae bacterium, assembly GCA_947378615.1. GTDB lineage: Bacteria > Bacteroidota > Bacteroidia > Chitinophagales > Chitinophagaceae > Parasediminibacterium. The sequence goes on from CANCKV010000484.1 coordinate 3,575, forward strand.
ATGAAATTGGACTTATTATAGGAATCTTAATCATGAG
>CANCKV010000485.1 GCA_947378615.1 Chitinophagaceae bacterium
CTTTTAATTTGTATGCCCAATCTAGACGTATCAGAAAGTAAGAGAAGTCGAAACGTAGTCCTGTTCCTACTCCGACTGCGAGGTCTTTATCGAGTCTGCCAATATTAAAAGTCGCATTAGGATCATTAGGTTGTCTAATAATATTCCAAATATTTCCAATGTCAGTATATACTGCACTACCAATTTTTACGCCTGCAATCACGCCTAGAGCATATCGATACTCAAAGTTCATTTCAATAGAAAAATCCCCAAATCTATCTGTATAACTACTTGTTGAAGTATCACTTCCTAGCGAAGATCCTAAGCCTAATTGTCTTAATCCCCATGCTCGCATACTGTTTGGTCCTCCCAAAAAATATTGCTTAAAAACAGGTAAAGACTGTGTTCCATGAAGACCTACACCAATAAAGAAACGTGAGGCAAATTCATCTTTTCGATATTTTTTAATAAATCGATATTCTCCTTCTAGTTTGTTGTAGTTATAAACATTGCTGATTGAAGGGAATAATTGACTAATCAAAGCTCCACTTTCTTCATATCCAAATCGTATATAATGATTTAAAGAAGGATTGTTTTTACTTGAGAATGTCTTTGAAAAAGATAGACTGATACCCACCACTTTCCCATTTTTAAAAGAGTTTCTTAAGAAAGGTGTTGTTACAAAAAGGCTATCTAAACCCGAAAGTGTATCCACTTTATATAGCTCCACATTAATAGGTTTGAACAACCAAGTATTATTTCCTTTATTCCATTGATAACCCCAATTTCCCTCCAAAGAACTCAATTTGTATAGTCCCTTCCTGTCTGTATAGGCTCCTGAAACAGTCAGCATCGTTTTTTTATTATCCAACCCATTTATCAAACTCCATCCATGAAAAGGTTGAATTATCCTAGGGAAAATATATGAATGACTTAAATTTAATTGAGTCGTTTGAAGTAGTGAATTAGTAGCAGCAGGGTTGTTTTTGTCAATATTCAATTCCACGCCAAACCGAAGTGATGAAAGCGATTGTATAGCTTGCTTAGCGATATTTCTATTCTTATAAGTGAAATTAGTTGCAATGCCCAATAAGTTACCTGAAGCGATATCCCCTGTGTTTCGACTAAACTCTTGATCAATTGTAAAACCTTGCTTCTTCTCAGGAATCATAAAAAAGTAAAAATCGATACTATCTTTTCCCCGTAATTGAGACTTAATTTCTACCTGCTTCCACACTCCAATTTGGGAAAGCCTATTTATTGACTTGAAATAAGCTTCCTCATTATACAAGTCTCCATTTCGAAGGTAAGTATGTTCTCGAAGCGGTCGGAACTTGAATTTATCTTCTGTATAATACATCGTCATTTCCTTGTGGGTTACACTAGAGAAATTCTTTCGTTTGTATAGTGAATCAACAATACTGTAGGAATCTTTCAAATCAGGATAATAATAAAGTTTTCCAACATAAAATTGTTGAGTTGCTGCAGAATCTTTTCCTTGACGTTCCCAAATTGAGATCTTCCATCCTGGATTTTCCTTTCTTTTTTTCTCAGCAGCTTCTATCAATGCTGCCTGTTGAAATGGATCAAGGGTAAGGGTCAGAAATCGATTATCTAATGTGTCAATCAATGCATAAATATTATCCCGAGAAAATCTATAATATCCATTTTGATGATACCAACTAACTAATCTATCTAATTCGCTATTGACTCCTTCTTTTGTATAAGGCTTCCCAAGCTTTAGTAAGGAATTTTTGATTTGAAGTTGAGTCAACTTTTGCAATGTCGAATCAGTAGGACTTTTTGTAGTGTCAATCATATTATAAGCAACTGAATCTATTCGTATGCTTTTTCCGATGGCTATTTCAAAAGCAACAGTTGTTCGGATTTGATTTCTTACGGTATCAAAATGATGACTATGCTTAAATGTAGCATAATAATATCCTTGTGAGTTTAGGTAGGCATTCATAAAATTTTTGCTTCTTATGATATTGTTTACATCAAATACAGGAGGGTTTCTTTGCTTATAAATGAACCCTATTTCTCGTACTTTAATTGCCTTCAAACTGTCATCCCAATAGTTACTTAAATCTTCAGTCAGTTTTTTTCTTTCATCTTTGGTAATATTGCCTTTTATTACAATTTTGTTTTCATATACAAAAGGTGTGTTTTTGGGATAATTACGTACAACATTACAGGAAATAGCAAACAAGGCAAAGCACAACAAGTAGAGTGTTCTGATAGTAAGTCTAGCTTTGCGAATAAAATACATAATTTATGTTGAGTAAAAATGAAGTCAAATCTATTCAATCTTTATGCCATAAAAAACAACGGCAACAAGAAGGGCTATTTGTAGCTGAGGGTGTAAAGTTGGTGGAAGAAATAATACAAAGCGATTATCGTGTAAAAAAAATATTTTCTACTGATAAATGGTATTCCGAAAATACTCATCTTAATGCAATAATTTCTATTGTGTCAGAAGATGAATTGACACGTATTTCTAGTTTGCAAACACCTAATCAAGTACTTGCAATTGTATATCAACCAATAATTACAACAATATCCTTACTCGGAAATCAACTTACCCTTGTTTTGGATGGTATTCAAGATCCTGGCAATATGGGGACAATTATCCGAAATGCAGATTGGTTTGGTATTAGTCAAATTATCTGTAGCCACAATACGGTAGAACTTTATAATCCAAAAGTAATACAAGGAACAATGGGGAGCTTTTTGAGGGTTAAAGTAAGTTATGTTGATTTGGTACCCTTGTTAAAGAATACAAATATTCCAGTTTATGGAGCACTACTCGACGGAGAAAGTATATATACGGGTCAAAAGCCAAAAGAAGGAATCATATTGATTGGCAATGAAGGACAGGGGATAAGTAAAGAATTGTTGCCTTTTATTTCGAATCCAATTACAATTCCAAAGATTGGTGGGGCAGAAAGCTTAAATGCGGCTGTGGCAACAGGAATTATTCTCTCTCATTTATGTAGCTAAGGAATTTTGAACAAATAAATTGAGCAATTATACTATCTTTTCACTAATGCTTTTTCCCATGCTGCGAAACAGGATTCCTATGTGACCTTCTTTTTTTCAATAGAAATTAGAAAAAACTATGTGCATCCAATGTGAGACTATATGCCTGCTATATAACTTCTTTTCAAAAAAGCTGTTTCAATGCTACGATGTAGGATTCCTATGCAATGTCGTTAAGTTAAGAAACAGTTGTCAGGTTGAGGCAGTATTTAGAGTTTCTCAAGTTTTTTAAAATGACATCGCATACTCTCCGAAAATCAGGGTGATTGTCAGGCTGAGCCCGTCGAAGCTGGAACTAGCTTAAATAATCCATATTAATTTTCAAACTTTTAAACCACTGTCATTAGCAACTGTCAGGTTGAGGCAGTAATGATAGTTTCTCAAGTTTTTTAAAATGACATCGCATACTCTCCGAAAATCAGGGTGATTGTCAGGCTGAGGCAGTAATTAGAGTTTCTCAAGTTTTTTGAGATGACAGTATTTACAACAAATAAAGGTTTCTCGAATGTCATCCCGAAGGGATCTCTTACACAATAAACAGTTGTTTAATTTTGATTAGATCCCTTCGGGATGACAGCTAGAGTA
>CANCKV010000486.1 GCA_947378615.1 Chitinophagaceae bacterium
GTTTCGTATATAGCTAATGCAAAGGATACGTCATTTCAAATAAAAAATTCATTTCAAGAATCGATTATACAAAAAAATGATATTTTAAGTATCCATATAAGCAGCTTAAATGCAGAAGCGTCATTGGTGTTTAACACTACCAATTCACAAGCCACTACTACTACCGGAACAAATGGATATACTACAGGCGCAGGAGGTTATCTGGTAAACAACGAAGGGTATATTCAGTTACCCATTTTAGGAAATATTCAAGCGGCAGGTATTACAAAAAGAGAATTGAAGGAACATATTACAGATTCTATTGTAGAAAAAAAATTACTAATTGACCCAATTGTAACAATTAGGCATTTGAATTACGAAGTAACAGTAATTGGAGAGGTAAGCAAACCAACAGTAATAAATGTGCCTAATGAAAAGATCTCTTTATTAAAAGCGCTAGGAATGGCTGGAGATATAACAATATATGGAAAGAAAGAAAATGTATTAATAATAAGAGAGATAGATGGAATAAGAAATGTTACAAGAGTAAATGTAAATAATAAAAAGTTTTTAACATCCCCCTACTTCTATCTGCAACCAAATGACATTGTTTATGTAGAACCTAATAAACAAAAAATAATAACAGCAAATAGAAATCAACAATTATTACCCAGCATATTGAGTGGTTTGTCGATTATTGCTTTGGTAGTCACACAATTAGTAAAATAAAAAATGGAATTAGTAAAAAATAATATAATTAAAAATGAAGAAAGCACAATAAAACAGCTATTAGATAAAATAGTACCCTATTGGCCAGTATTTATAATATTATCAATTCTAGGTTTAGGGGCAGCATTTGTATACATCAAATTGACAACACCCCTATATGAAGCTACAGCCACGATGATTATTAAAGACGAAAAAAAGGGTAATGATGACTCTAAACTGATGGAATCTTTGAATATGATCAATTCAAAAAAAATTATTGAAAACGAAATTGAGGTTTTACAATCAAGAACATTAATGAATGATGTAGTCATAAAGTTAAAATTATATGCTCCAATATCTCAAAAAGGAAATATAAGAGACATATCAGCATACACAATATCTCCCATTGCTATAGAATCAAAGTCGCCGGATAAAATAAAAAGCGTTAGAAATGTAAAATTCAATTATAATAAAAGAGACCATTCAATAGCAATAGAAAACAAAAAAATGGGAAATTTAAACGAATGGATTAACACTCCCTTTGGCACAATAAAATTCATACCAAATGAAAATTATATCCCATCAAACGAAATCAAACAATTATCATTTTCATTGTACCCACCAAAAGAAATCATTAATATCATCTTAAGAAATTTAAAAGTAGTAGCAGCAAGCAAACTATCAAGCGTTATCAACTTAAGCTATAAAGATGAAGTGCCACAAAAAGCAGAAAATATATTAAATGAATTACTATTATTTTATGACATATCATCTATTAATGAAAAAAACAATTTAGCAAAAAACACCTTGAAGTTTGTTGAAGAAAGACTCTATAGTGTATCAAAAGACCTTGATTCAATTGAAAAAAATGTGCAACAATACAAAACAATAGGAAATGCTTCGGATATAGGAGTTGAAGGGCAATTGTATTTACAAAATGTAAGTAGCAATGATCAAAAATTGGGAGAAATAAATATGCAACTTGCGGTATTAACTGAAATTGATCAAATCGTTAAATCAAATAATAAAAATAAAAAAACAGTAATGCCATCAACACTTGGAGTTACAGATCCAACATTATCAAAATTAATAATAGATTTAAATAGTAAAGAATTAGAATATGATAAATTAAAAATGACAGTGGCAGAAAACAACCCTATTCTGTTTTCGTTAAAAGATCAAATCAACAAAATAAAGCCTAGTATTTCAGAAAATATAGTAAGTCAGCAAAAAAATCTAGAAGCCAGCAAAAACAATATCAATAATACGAATAATCAATATAGTTCAGTATTAAGTAGCATTCCTCAAAAAGAGAGAAAAATACTTGAAATGAGCAGAGATGAAAATATTAAAAAAGGGATTTATGCATTTCTATTAGAAAAAAGAGAAGAAAGCGAGTTGTCGTATGCTTCTACTATATCCGACAGCAGAATAGTAAACAAGGCCGAATCATCAAAATATCCAGTAAGTCCAAATAAGCCAATTATATATCTGGTATCAATTTTTGTAACATGCATACTCAGTTTTCTACTAGTAAATGCAAAAGATTTTTTAAGCAATAAAATATTATATAGAGATGAAATTAGAAGCATGACAACCATTCCGGTAATAGGTGAAATAAGTTACAATAAAAAGGAAAATCGATCAGGAATAGATAAAAGAAAAAGAAACATAACTTCTGAAGAAATTAGAAAAATAAATGTCTCCCTTAAATCTTTGTTATTAGAAAATACGAAAAAAATATTGGTAACATCGAGCATTACCGGAGAAGGAAAAAGCTTTATAGCTTTCCAGCTTGCGAAAAGTAACGCATTATCAGGTAAAAAGGTTGTTTTAGTTGATATGGATATACATGATTCAGGATTAAATAAAATCTTAAAAGAATTCAACAAAAAAACAGGCATTAATGGCTACTTAAACGGAGATGCATTGATTGACGAAATAATTGAAAAAATTCCTGGTTATGATAATTTTTATTTCATTCCATCAGGGGTAAATAAAGAAAGTGATAAAGAACTATTTGATGAAGAAAAATTGAAATTACTAAAAGAATACCTAGAAGATACATTCGAATGGATCATAATAGACTCAGCCCCAATCAATTTATTTAGTGATGCCTATATTATCTCTAAAATATGCGACACTACGATTTTTATAGTAAGACATGATTGCACACCAAAATCATTTATCAAAAGAATTGATGACAATATAAAAGCTACGCCTCTAGGAAATCCAGTTATTATTTTCAATGGATTAAAGAGAAAAGGAATTGGAAGTAGTAAATATGGATATGGGTATCAATATGTAAATGGAGTAAACAAAGGAGTATACATATAATATTAAATAACATTTCAGTGAAAACGACATTACAAATAAGTAAAAATGAGGAATATGAAAAAGAAATGGTACGCAATATATACTAAGCAATATTGTGAAAGAAAAGTATCGATCCAACTAAGTAAAAAAAACATTATAAACTACTTGCCCTTAAATAGAGTTTACAATGATCTGCCTTCACAAAAAAAAAGGCAAACTCTTGAGCCATTGTTTCAAAGTATGGTATTTGTTAACATTGAATCAAATCAGATGGAATTAATACAAAAAACAGAAGATATAATAAATTTCTTTTACTGGTTAGGAAGAAAAGCAATTATTAATGATTTTGAAATATTGGCTATTCAAAAATTTATCAATGATTACTCAAATATTCAAAAAGAGAAAATACCAGTATCCTTAAACAGAAAGTTGGGTGTAACTAATGAAAACGAGTACAATGAAAGCTATATAATCAAAGATAACAGAGTAACTACTATATTAAAAACAATAGGATACATCATTAGTGCAGAAGTAAATATGTCAGCGAGCGACATTGTAAAATATGAAGTGAATCTGAAAGAAATGAATAT
>CANCKV010000487.1 GCA_947378615.1 Chitinophagaceae bacterium
TGATAATTCTGTTCCAATATTTAGATTTTAAAGCAACCAAATTTCTAAATAAACGATTTTTGTTCTAATATTTTCATTTTTCCATTCTTATTCATGCTTTATTGTGTAGGCGAATGTATGTATATTTATGAATTAATAAACTATTTTTAATAAATATTCTTTTTTATAATTCAACAAAAGTGTTAATTAATACTTTTTAGTTCGGTTTCCTTCACGATTGCACCTTCACTAGTTCCGCTTCGCATAACTTGCTTACTCAATATATATTCTTTCCTCTCTGCATTTAAATACTTACAAAGATTCACTACCCTTTTGTAAAACAAGAAGTTTTTATCTCTCAAGTTATTTTCTTTTATAAATTTTCTATTATTCTAACCACTATTTACTAACCATTCTTTTGCGATAGCTATATAAAAAACGGGCAGCATCCTTTCAGAAAACTGCCCGTTAAACCTTTTTAACATGAATTGCGGCTAATTCTAAGTTACAGTAAAAACCAAGATATGACTTTCAGGGCTTCTATCTCCTTTTCTATTTTGAAAGAAGGCTCTTACATAACAAGTCTTACCTACATCCTCCTTCACAAACGTTAAGGTGAAAAAATGTGTGGTAACTACCTTTCCATTAGCAAATGGAATTTCTGTAAAGGCTAAATCAGGAAGACCAATGTATGTTTCCAAAAATACATAGTTGCCTTTTGGCAATCTCTTTGTTGACGGATTACCAATATTGGTCAATGACAATTTAGCCCATAAATGAGCCATTGAATCCAACGCAATCACCACAGCATACGCTACAACAGGTATTCTGCCACCTGCAATTCTCGCAAATATCCTCATTATTTCCCTATCGTCATCAGTTAGTATTGTATCAGGAATATCTCCAATAATCGTATTCGCATTTATTTTCAAAAACCCTTTTAGTTTGGTTTTTAATTTAACCAACAAAGTGGTTCTAGTAGCAGGATTATTAACAGCTTTCCAATTTGGTGTCCACAGCTCAATATTGTCATTGAAATCTGTGAATTTCGCAGCGTTAATCAAAAACCTGATTTTGTTTGCAGGAATTGAGAGTAATGCAAACAATGCAAGAATAAAAGTATTAAAATCGGTATCTTTTGATGGGAAACGTATCTTGTTAGGCATAATTATTTATTTTTTTGAAATATTAAAAGAAAATTTATTGTTTTAAAATTGATATTAAAGTTATTTACTGACTATTTGAATCTTTTTTGTCCTATTCTTTATAAATAATGCGGCATTGTTTATAAAGAATGTCACATTTTTTAAAAAGAATGCGGCATTGTTTATAAAGAATGTGAAGTAATTTAAAAGGAATGCGGCATTATTTATAAAGAATTTCTTATTCTTTATAAATAATGCGACATATTTTAAAAAGAACACGAAGTACTTTAAAAGAAATATCGCATTATTCAGAAAGAATAGCTTGTTCTTCAGAAACAATTAAACATTTATTCTGAGAAATCTACCTCTGAATTTATCTATCAACCGTCCTTATTTAATTGAGTGGAGATAATGGCAATTGTGTAGTGGCAATTCTGCGCTTTATAGGAGAGCAAGCGATAGGCGAAATCCGTTAATTGTGATAAAGTGTACATGCGTTCAAATTTAATTTACTCGATGACCCATTAATCAACAAGGTGTTCCAATTCCTCATCTTTTTTTGATGCAGCAAATGTAACTGTTTTAAATCTGAGACTACCAAACAAATAACAATAAATAATGGCTTATTTTAAAAATAATTTTTTATTTCTCCTTATTGTTTTACTTTATGGAGCTAATTGATATAATAGACGACTTTTATTGAAAATAAAACTTTGCTTTTTTGCCAAGGTTCGAGTCTTCGCGAAACTTGAATCAATTGGCAATGAATTATTGCATAATATGTGTTACGTGAAGACACGAACCACGGCAGCAAACTTAAATCAATTGGCAATGAATTATTGTATAATATGTGTTACGTGAAGACACGAAACACGGCAGCAAACTTAAATCAATTGGCAATGAATTATTGTATAATATGTGTTACGTGAAGACACGAACCACGGCAGCAATCAATTGGCAATGAATTATTGCATAATATGTGTTACGTGAAGACCGGGTGCATAAAAACTTTTCGCTGCGTGAGGACACGCCGCGAGGCAGACTGCCGAGGTTCTTGTCTCCACGAAACTCTTTAAGCGAAAAACTTTTATGCACCCTGTCATGGCAGCAAACTTTTGTACACCCTATTTATTAGCAGTAGTTGATTACAAATGTATGATTCAAAAAAAACGCCCACTCTTATCAAGAATGGGCGCTTTAAAATTTATCAAAACTAAATTATATCTCTTACCAAAAGAAGGTATATAAAGCAGCCAAAATACCTAATATAATTAACGACCCTACGGCAAAGCCCTTAGAAGTTGCAAACATTGTACTATCCACTTCCAAACCGTGTGGAGTAACTCCCTTTCTGTTGTCATTTAAACTGATGAAATACATCATTAATACTGAAATGACAAACACAATTCCCATACGGTCAAGGAATGGTATTTCATAAATTACACTTTTATCGGGCTGTGTAACAGATGTTGCAAAACCAAATGGAGCAAGGAAAGCTAAACTGATAAACTTAGGTATAAACTTAAAGAAGACAGACAATAAGAAACCACCTACAGTTGCAAACAAAGCTGCATTTGAAGTTGTCTTTTTCCAGAAGAACCCTAGAATGAACATGGCAAAAATACCTGGACTTACAAAGCCAGTATATTCTTGGATAAATTCGAAACCACCCTTTTTATCAATGCCTAAGAAAGGACAGATGATACAACCGATAATCATGGAAACAATAATGGTAATTTTACCAACAGAAACCAAATGATCTTCAGAAGCATCCTTTTTCAAATGTTTCTTATAAATATCTAAGGTAAAAATGGTAGAGATACTGTTTGCCTTTCCTGCCAAAGAAGATACAATCGCAGCAGTGAATGCAGCAATAGCCAATCCCTTTAACCCCGAACCCAACAGATTCAATAAAACAGGATAGGCCCTATCAGGCTGAAGTTCCAAACCATTAACTGTTTTAACCATCAATTCTCCTTCATTATGAAACTGTCCGTGTGTATATAATACATAAGCGGCAATACCAGGTAAAACAACGATTACTGGCATCAATAACTTTAAGAATGCAGCGAAAAGAATACCACTACGAGCAACTTCAAGCTTTGCACCTAAAGCACGTTGTGTGATATATTGATTACAACCCCAATAATTCAGGTTCACAATCCACATACCTCCTAACAACACTGTCAGACCCGGCAAACTTGGATAATTTGGATTACTAGGCTTGAATATCATGTGGAAATGGTCATTGCTCTGTGCAAGCATATAATTGAAACCATTGATAATACCTTCCTGACCATTCATTTCTGCAACCTTGTTCAAGGCAAGATAGGTGGTTACTAATCCACCCAAAATCAAAAAGAATACTTGAATAACAGATGTATAGCCAATTACTTTCATACCACCCAAAGTAATGAATACTGAGAAAATAGCTAAGGCAACCATACAGGCAAATAATG
>CANCKV010000488.1 GCA_947378615.1 Chitinophagaceae bacterium
AATTACCGTCTGTTTCAACTGAAGGAAACAAAACAACTATTACTTGGAAAGATGGACAGAAGGATGTGTTAGAATTTAATCTTGATGCAACGAATCGTACTAAAGTGGTGGTGAAGAGAGATGGAAAGGAAGTGGTGGAGAGTAAATAGATTTTTGGGTATTGAGTAGTGGCTAAGCATGATATTGTCATAAGAAGTGTTACTACTCAGGATGTTTTACACTAGGAACACAATATTTTTTACTAATAAACAAATGAATTAATAGTTTATAATCGTTCTGATTCATCTGTTTTATTAGAAAGATTTTGTGTTCCTCATTTGATTCTAGTCGCCCGGGGACATAGTGGTAATTGCACTCCACACAAGAGGTTCATTATCATTTCCTTTATAAGCTGCGGCAAATGGATGCGGTACATTCGGCACAAGACCAGTAATTGTTAAATGATGACCATTGCAATGTCTTTGAAACCAGTCATTAATGTTTGCAGGCGTAGCACCTAATGAAGGTTTCCAAAAAGCAAAGACGGTTCCATGATTCGTAACTATAGGCTTTGCTACACTTAAAGCCATATTTCCAGCAATATTTGCCCTTTCCACTTTGAAGTTTTCTGGAATATCCTGAAAGTTATGTTCAGGTGTCTTTGCTAATTCCAACCCAGAACCTTGCAATTTTTTAAGGTCTCCTTTTGCCTGAAGATTAACGGCGGTCGCTAGCACAGATAATTTAGTTTCCAAAATAATTTTGGCCGTATTTTTAACTGTAATAGCACTACTGTTACCTGTAGCTACGGCTGAAAGTTTGGTACTATAATCAGATTCTGCCTCTTCAGTCTCAGTTAATTGAGTTGTAAAAGTAAAATCTGAATTGTCTGTAAGACCTTTTATGGCAGATTTGGCGGTATTGGCAATTTCATCGTCCTTTTCTTTCTCGAAATTTGTTTTAACCTTGTGCATTATCTTATAATTTTTGAATTAACTCATTGAAACCACTCCCCTTTTGTAACTTTTTGACATTTTCTATTTTATTAAAGAAAAAAATCAACTTCAAATTATCATTGCTTACTTGCTTTGATACTTTTCAGACTTAAAATAGAATATTTCATACCTGCTTTAATGTTTTTCATACCTGCATTTGAAAATTGAAGACCAATTATTGCTCAAAGCATATCCCCTAAGACTTTTTGCATACCTGCAATTGTTCATTGCATACCTCCTTTGAGCATTGCAGACCTTCTATTGTTCATTGCAGACCATCTATGGTTCATTGCATACCTGCAATTGCCTATTGCAAGTGTGCAATTTGCTGTTTTGATATACTTTCTCAAAATACCTTGTACCAAAAAAGTAAAATGTAATAATTAATTTCCTACTTAATACCTATAATAGCGAGAATTAAACAGGAGGTTTGAAAGAAGATTGAACAGGATAAACCGTTCCTTTTGATAATGAAATGAGGTGAGAACAAATGACTGCATGTTTTTCGGCTTCAACAATGCGTGTATGCGTAAAGCAATTGCATTGTGTGTTTGAAGGCCGGCAATAATACATGAGTATTCCTTATTTGAGGGTGTAAAGTACGAAAAATTCAATGCCAACCTAATTTGTATCAAATTTCATTTAAATTGACTTTTATTGAATATTTTTTTGAAGAGACTAAAAGGGAATAAAATGTTTTGTAGTATTGCAATTGCAAAGGTTTAAGAGCGTAAAGCAAAGAGTATTTGTATTTTTAAAACAACAAGTACTTCTACACTTCTTGATTATTTTGGATAACTTTTATTAAAACTTATTAGATTAAATAACAAATGAGAAATTTAGTTTTTTTTATGCATGCGTCTTTAGACGGTTTCGTTGCAGGACTTAATGGAGAAATGAATTGGATAAAAGTTGACGATTCGATGTTTGACTTTGTTGCAACTATGACAGCCCAAGCTGACGCAGCACTTTACGGAAGGGTTACGTATGAAATGATGCAAAGTTATTGGCCAAAAGCAGGAGAGAGTCCTAATGCATCTAAGCATGATATTGAGCATTCAGCATGGTATAATCAAGTTTCAAAAATCGTTTTATCTAAAACACTTAATGAAAAGGAGCTTAATAATACGATTGTTATTAGTGAAGGACTTGCAGACAAAATAAATGAAATAAAAAATCAGGAAGGAAAGAATATCTTAATATTTGGAAGTCCAAGAGCATCTCATTCATTATTACAAGAAGGTTTGGTTGATGAGTTTTGGGTGTTTGTTAATCCAATCTTACTTGGAAAAGGTATTCCATTATTTAAAAACATTTTGGAGACTACCCAATTAAAACTTGTAGAATCAATTACATTTTCATGCGGTGTAATAGCACTTCATTACGAAACGATAAGGAGGTAAAACTGTGTTATTTACACCCGAATCCGGTTCTACATAACCCCGAAAGTGTAATTGATTGCATTATCTCTCTTAATGCTTGTTCCGTATCCTCAATATTCTTTGGTTGATAGGTGTCTATCCATTTTTTTATCATAACTCTTCAAGTGTTTTAATTAACAATTCAATACTGTTTTTCTTTGGACAATTGGTTAACCATTTAGCTATTTCACTATGGTTCAAATTGCTTAAAGAATCTACATCAATCCTCAAGTCTTGAGTTAGATATTCAATAACATGTTTCTTACTTCTAAACAAAATACCAGAAGTTGTAATTATTTTATCACACAATGACTTTTCAGGTGAACCAATTAATATTGTTTGTTTAGGAGTTAAACATAGTTGCTCAATTCCAAAAGAATAGTATGGTAATGAAATCTTGGTGTAGCCAAAAGTCCCAATAGGTGTCTTAAATTTCTTATTAAGTCTAGTTGTACAGCAAGTTGTTTCAAACACCCTTTCAGGAATCATTCCCCAATGAGATAAAGCGGTGTCTAGTGAGACATAACTTGGACTATATAGATGGTTTGAAATTAACAACGGTTCTGGATTTATTGATCTAATGCTCTTACCAATAATATAAAGCCCTTTCCTTATTTGAATTAGAGTTCCCTTCTTAACGAGTTCATTAATTTTGTCATAAGGTCTGTCATAATCCCTTAACAACCCTAGTAATAACTGACTTGTTAATGGATGTTCTGCGTATTTAACTATATCGTTTTCAAAACTCATTTATGACAAAAGTATATAAACAATTCGGAAATAATCCGAATTGTTTATTGTTATTTTACATGTTTTTAAAATGGGGGAAGAATTTTTCAAATTAAAACCAAGTAACTAAATGAAAATTTTTCCCTCGCTGTAAATAGAGGAGTTAATGTTTTCTCAAAATTATATTGGTATATTTCAAACTTATATTAGGAAAGCAATTAAAATAAATTAAGCAACTGTATCTCAATTAAGTGTGCTTTTTGCATAAAACTTATAACCTGCAACTTCCTTAGTGGTATTAACCTCTTTGAAAATCTAATTTGCAAAAGATCTTGAATCCTATACTAATGTGAAATAAAATGATTTAAAGAATAATAGCTATTTATAAAAAAGCAGTTTGGAATCCTAATAATACAATGAAGCTAACTAAATGGCGGGGCCTTGTTGTATGTATAACAT
>CANCKV010000489.1 GCA_947378615.1 Chitinophagaceae bacterium
ATTACTCGATCTTCGTCATCGTGATAAAAATCGCCCAGTTCTGAGATAGGTATGACACTGTATTGATTATCCGTCAAATTTGTAGGGATATCAATTGTTTTATTCTTGAAACCAATGGAAGTAAATGTAATTTTATCGCCTTTTAAAACAGCAATCGAGAACACTCCGTCACTATTAGTAATCGTACCACGTCCTTTTCCAACCACAAGTACACTTGCAGAGGGTACGCCACGAAGACTATCCGCAGTCATCACAATTCCATATAATTGTATTACAGAATCTTTAATAGATGGTTTCTGTTGTGCCTTTACTCCTAAAGAAGATAAAACAAACAGGGAAATAAGTAATAATATGCTTACGTTTCTAGTCATTGATGCAAAGTTATTCAACCATTTGATAAAACGAATATTGGAAAAAGAAATAAAAAATATCTTTCTTTTTACATTTATCAACAAAGTAAAGAGGTGACGAGCTATTTTTACAGCCAAACTTTTTTTTTAACAAAAACTTTCGTGATGACAGAGGCAGAAATATTGAGTGCTTTGAGTAATGTACAGGAACCTGATTTAGGAAAAGACCTAGTAACATTGAATATGATTAAGGATATAGTGATTGATGGAAACCATGTTTCTTTTACAATCATTCTAACAACCCCTGCATGCCCTATGAAGGATATGATGAGCAGGGCGAGTGAAAATGCAGTAAAACTATTGGTCAACAAAGAGGCTATTGTAAAGGTAAATTTCACTTCAAATACAAGTTCTAATCGTAAGGATGAAAAACTGATTCTAAGTGGTGTAAAAAATATAATTGCAGTTGTAAGTGGTAAAGGTGGAGTTGGAAAGAGTACCGTGGCTGCAAACCTAGCTTTGAGTTTAGCAGAAGGCGGTGCTAGTGTAGGATTGATGGATGCAGATATCTACGGGCCTAGTGTACCAATCATGTTTGGAGTAAGAGGCGAAAGACCAATGATGAAAGAGGTGGATGGTAAAGGCGTGATTATCCCTTTGGATAAATATGGTATCAAATTGATGAGTATCGGATTGTTGGTAGATGAAAAGAATGCAGTTGTTTGGAGGGGGCCGATGGCAAGTAGTGCTATCAAACAGTTTGTGACTGATGTAGAATGGGGAGAACTCGATTATTTAGTAATAGACATGCCTCCTGGAACGGGCGATATTCATCTAACATTAATGCAAACAGTTCCTGTAACAGGTGTTGTTATTGTTACGACTCCGCAAAGTGTTGCATTAGCAGATGCAAAGAAAGGAATTGCCATGTTTGGTCAGGCACAAATTAATGTTCCAATTATTGGTCTTATTGAGAATATGGCTTATTTTACCCCTGCTGAATTACCCGAAAATAAATATTATCTCTTTGGTAAAGATGGAGGAAAGCGTTTGGCTGAGGAATATGACTTGCCATTCCTTGGACAAATTCCATTGGTACAAAGTATTAGAGAAGGGGGGGATGAAGGAATCCCTGCAATGGTGGGAAATGATGCAGTTTCTCAACAAGCATTCAGAAATATCACTTCTACTGCAGTCAGGAATATTGCTATGCGCAATGCCAATATGCCGAAAACGCAGATAATTGAAATGAACTAAGTATTGAGTGATGAGCTATGAAATATGAGTTGAATAAAAGGAAAAGCCCTTGAAGAATTTACTTCAAGGGCTTTTCCTTTTATTCCAAATATGAATACTAATTACTAAAACTCATATTTCATCATTCATATTTCAGAAATTATCCTACTGCTTCGCTTGCCATGCTTTTAGATGTTTTCTTACGCTCATCTTCGTTCAAGATTACTTTACGCATACGGATGTTCTTAGGA
Source organism: Chitinophagaceae bacterium (assembly GCA_947378615.1). GTDB lineage: Bacteria > Bacteroidota > Bacteroidia > Chitinophagales > Chitinophagaceae > Parasediminibacterium. The sequence continues at coordinate 1,838 of CANCKV010000489.1, forward strand.
GTTACTTCAATACATTCATCTTGCTGAATATATTCCATACATTCTTCGAGGGTCATCAAAGTTTTTGGTGCGATACGAGTTGCATCATCACTTCCACTTGCACGGTGGTTAGTCAATTTCTTAGGTTCAGTAGCATTTACAATCAAATCTCCTGGTTTGATATGTTCTGCAATAATCTGACCCGTGTAAACCTCTTCATTAGGGTCAACAAAGAAACGGCCTCTGTCCTGTAACTTATCAATTGAATATCCTGTTGTTCTGTCTTGATTTTTAGAAATCAAAACGCCATTGCTACGTCCAGGAATCGGTCCCTTCCAAGGTTTGTATTCAATAAAGCGGTGTGCCATAACAGCTTCGCCGGCAGTGTTTGTCAACATTTGAGAACGTAAACCAATCAATCCTCTTGAAGGTATTTCAAATTCAAGGTGTTGCATTTCGCCCTTGCTTTCCATAACTAACATTTCGCCTTTACGTTGAGTGACTAAATCAATCACCTTTCCGCTAAAGTCTGCTGGAACATCTACTACTAAATTTTCATAGGGTTCATGTTTCTTATCGTCAACATATTTTACCAATACTTGCGGATTACCAACTGTCAATTCATAACCTTCCCTACGCATCGTTTCAACAAGAATACCTAAGTGTAAAATACCACGGCCAAATACTAGGAAACTATCCGCACTGTCTGTATCTTCTACTTTCAATGCCAAGTTCTTTTCTGTTTCTTTCATCAAACGATCACGAAGGTGACGAGAAGTAACAAACTTGCCATCTTTACCAAAGAAAGGCGAATTATTAATACCAAACATCATACTCATCGTAGGTTCATCTACACTGATAATTGCCAATGCCTCAGGATTTTCAATATCAGCGATTGTATCACCAATTGTGAAATCTTCAATACCTACTACCGCACAAATATCCCCTGCAAGAACTTCGGTTACCTTACGTTTTCCCAAAGATTCAAATACATATAATTCTTTAACTCTTGATCTTTGAATACGACCATCAGTACGCATCAAAGTAAAGGGTTGATTTTCGCTAATGCTTGCTCTTGCTACTCTTCCAACTGCAATACGTCCTAAGAAAGCAGAATAATCTAATGAAGTAATTTGCATTTGAAGATTTCCTTCCTTAGTAACAGGTGCAGGAACATATTGCAAAATACCATCTAACAATGGAGTGATATCATCACATTGTTCGTTTTTACTATTGAACCAACCGTTTTTTCCACTTCCATAGAAAGTAGGGAAATCCAATTGTTCTTCTGTTGCATCTAGGTTGAAGAAAAGCTCAAATACAGCGTCGTGTACTTCATCAGGACGACAATTCGGCTTATCTACTTTGTTGATAACAACAATTGGTTTCAAATTCAGGTGCAATGCTTTTTGCAATACAAAACGTGTTTGAGGCATTGGCCCTTCAAAAGCATCCACTAAAAGGATAACTCCGTCAGCCATTTTCAATACACGCTCCACTTCTCCTCCAAAGTCACTGTGACCGGGAGTATCAATAACATTAATCTTAACCCCTTTGTATTGTACAGAGGCATTTTTTGAGAAGATAGTAATTCCACGCTCTCTTTCAAGGTCGTTACTATCCATAATTAATTCACCTGTTTCCTGATTCGCACGGAAAACATTGGTTTGATGTAAAATTTTGTCAACCAAAGTAGTCTTTCCATGGTCAACGTGTGCAATAATTGCGATGTTTCTTATGTCCATTGTTTATTTTTACGCTAAGAT
>CANCKV010000490.1 GCA_947378615.1 Chitinophagaceae bacterium
CCTTATTTGAAAGAGAATATGATTTATTCTATTCCGGTCAGACTTCATTCAATCGTTGGAGATTAATTAGGCGCATTAACAAAATAAAAGACAATTATAATTCTATAATAAAAAAAACAGCTGGTTTTGGTCAGGGATTTACTATTAAAGAATATTATGAGCATTTAAACAATTCGAAAATAGCATTTGTGCCTAACGGTGTTTCTGTACCCGAAAGTTATCGCTACATGGAAGCATTTGAAAGTAATTGTATTACTATTACAACTTATCCAATAAAAAATAACAAATATAAATTATGGTATTACGAAAGTTCGCCAGCAATTTTTTTAGATAAATGGAGCGAACTAAATAATAACTTAATAGACAAATTACTTCATAAGGATATTTTAATAGAGTATTTTGAAAAGAATAAAATGTATTATAATAATTATCTTTCTACAGAGGCAGTGGCAAACTATATGTTAGATAAAATTAATTTTTAGCAATAGTATATTACTTACTTTTGGTAAGCAAATAAGTGTTAAAAATTTGAGAGAGATTTATGGAAAAGACGTTATCTAATAAGAAAAACTACATATTTACTCTAATCTCTGGGCTAGGAGGAGTTGCTTTCTCTATTCTTCTAAACCTAGTTACTATTCCGATAAGCCTAAATTATTGGAAAACTGATCGCTATAGTATTTGGGTACTTTTAACGTCAATTCTATTGTATTTAGGAATGACAAATCTTGGATTAAATACAGCGGCGGCTGTATTAATGGGTAAAAATCCCCAAGTAAATGATAAAATGACGATCTTAAAACGTTCTTTATTGATTCTTTTAATAAGTGTTGGGATTATATTAATAGCATTTTATATTCTTAATTTAATGACAAAGGATTGGATAAATTTAATTGGTAAAATACCTAATAATCTAAAAGATGAAACCTATTCTGCTTGTGTTATATTGGTAATTTTTTATTTGGTAAGTCTCCCTTTTTCTTTGCTATCAGCAGTTTATACAGGTTTTCAAAAAGTTTATATAGAAAATTTATTTAATATTGCATTGAATATCATAAATTTTTTAGTCTTACTTTTAGTAATTATTTTGAAAGGAGATTTAAAATTTTATTCAATTTTATGGGGAGGGGCTTTAGTTTTTTTTAATGTAGTAAAGTATTTATTTTTTTATTTTTCGTTATACAGAAAGTTGCCAAAAGTAACGAATGTAGAAAAATCTTCCGAAAACTATGAAACAGCCTACAAAACCATTTTTTCTACTGGAATTAGGTTTTTCTTTATAGGAATTGCCTCTAGCATAGTCTGGAATACTGATATTCTAGTAATTTCGAATTTTATTAGCATTCAATCAGTGGTTCCTTATTTTATTACCTTTAAGTTATTTAGTATTGTTTATGGAGTTATTTTTCAAGTCAATAATTCTATTATGCCACTTTTAGGGAAAGAATATGGTCAAAATAATTTCGATTGGATTAACAAAATATATGGATCTTTCCTTGTTGTAATGGCTGTAATTGGTGGAGCTACTTGGATTGGGAGCATTTTATTTTATAGAGATTTTATCATGCTTTGGGCTAGTCCTACCGGCTATGCAGGCTTGTATGTAGTTATTGCATTAGGTGGTTATTCTTATTTATTGGGCATGTCAGTTTTGAATTCTGGTATTGTTAACTCATTCAATTTTAGTGCTGCCACTCCATTTATTGCTTGGGGTGAAGCAATTGTTAAAATAGTATTCTCTATTTGGCTAGGAAAAACGTGGGGACTTGCAGGTGTTGCGTTAGGGACATTTTTAGGTTCATTGTTTTCGCAGACATGGTTGTTACCAATATTGATAAAAAGGCGTTCTTTCGGCAAAATATTTTACGATTTTGCATCATTAAAAAAACATTTTATATTGGCAATTTTGCCCTTCTTGATTATTAGTGTAATAGTTCAGATATCTGACCTGTGTATCTTCTTTCGATTAGGAGCTGGAGTGATTATAACTTTTTTATATTTACTTATAAGCTATATGATAATCCCTTTAAGTTACAAATCATATTTCTATACACATCTGACTCAAATAATAAATCGCTTCGGCTTAAAATCATTGGGTAATTTTTGATTATATGTACCTAATTGTGCTCACACAGATAATTTTATTATGGGTTGTTGTGTTTTGGGTATACAATCAAGTTGCACAGCGAGATGGACGTGCACCTGTTGATGATATTGGAGTTTGGTGGTTAATGGTATTTTTATTGTATAGTACGCTTCCTCCATTGGCATGGCTTCTTCAAGGTGGTACTTATAGTCCTCTTAGTAGTCGACTCTTTAAAATGCAACCCACGGTACAAGAAGTTGAATATTTGTTAGGTGTTTCACATGCTTATATTTTGGGCTTTTTATCTGTGTTTCTTGTTCTGCTTAAAAAGGTTGATCGACCTTCAATTGCAGCCCAACCGTACATAAGTGGTTCAAAAATGGCGGGGGCTGCTGTAATCATATTAATATCTTCACTGATTGGATTGTTATTAAGTATGTCAGGATTAATCAGACCTGCAGATTCTTACGCTGATTCATATGTAGTAGCTTACGAACTTCCCCGTGCATTGAGGCAAGCCATCAAAATTGTCGGAGGATTTTCTGGTGTTGCTACTCTTGTATTAATTGTAGCATTAATCCAAAGATGGCCTAAATTTCGTTTTTTATTTTTTTGCTATTTATTATCGATTATATTTTCCATTAATCCTGAAGGAGGTCGAGGGAAAATCATATCTCCTTTGTTGTCGATGGTAGTTGCGTGGCATGTATTAATTCGTCCAATCCCCTCTAAAAAAGTTTTCTTTGGTGGTTTTATAGGGCTTGTGATTTTTTTGATTCTGGGGATCTTGAGGAATATTAATTCTTTTAAAGATGTTGGTGTTTTAGGTTTTGAGGGAATTGGTGTGGGTGAGTTTGATGCCTTATGGGCTAATGCTATTGAACTTTTGCAAGCAAAAAATAGTGGTCAGATTAATATTAACCTCGAAACCCGATTTGGCGAAATATTAGGTTTTATGCCTAGTCAATTACTTTGGTTTGAAAAAATTTCACTTAATGATTGGTATCTTAATAATTTTTATCCTGGCTTGAAGGAAGGCACAGGAACTGGCTGGGTATTTGGAGCTATTAGTCAAGCGGTTATTGGTGGAGGGCTTTTTGAAGCAGTTATTCGGGGGGGCATAATTGGAGCAATTGCAGGTTTTATAATGAAGTGGATCAGGAAACCTTCGAAAGCTTGGTGGCGATTTCCACTTCACCTTTATCTTCTTCTTGGAGTTTTCTCTGGGATAAGAGAAACGACCTTTATTCAATTTGGGGAGGTAATTCAAATTTGGTTATTTGCACCTTTCTTAATTTCTTTAATCGGTTCATCTATTAAAAGGAATAGTTATTATTGACCGGTATTTTGAAATTTTAATTTTTATTAATTACAAATGTATTTGTTTCAATAAAATACAAATTATAAATAATAACAAATCTGCGAAAGCAATTTTTTTTAAATAGTAATTCACACTTTTACAAAAAGTTTATGTTTGAGTTATTATTGAATAC
>CANCKV010000491.1 GCA_947378615.1 Chitinophagaceae bacterium
GGTTCATTGGTGTTAGGTGGTTCTTCTGCCCAAACTATTAGTGGTGCAGGTACTGTTGGCAACCTTACGCTGAATAATAGCAATGGAGCCACCGTAACAGGTTCATTGGCCGTAACAGGGGTATTGAATCTGCAGGATGGTACGCTGACTACAGGTGGCAATGTTACCTTAACATCTACAAGTATTGCCAATAGTGGAATTCTTGGGCCTGTGGGAACGGGAGGTAATAATGGTAGTATCAGTGGGAATATCACTGTGGAAAGATATATTCCTAAGGGTTACCGTGCTTATAGGGATTTGAGTGCAAACGGGGTATATAATCCTACAAATACCTTGTTTAATACTTGGCAGGAAGGTGGGGTAAATAATCCTGGCTATGGCATGTTTATTACGGGTGGTGCCCCTGATTCTAATGCAAATCATATCAGGAATGGTTATTATGATGCAAGTGGTTTGGATCGTACTTTAAGTGGGTATTCTTCTGCCTATTATTATAAGGCGGGTTGGGACACGGTGTCTAATACTAAGACCACTTATATGAATCCATTCCAATCCTTCCGTGTATTAGTAAGAGGTGACAGGAATTTTAATTTGGATACGACACCCGTTATTGCAATCGCTGGGCCCAAAGTTTTGGCAATGAATGACGCCACAACTCTTCGAACTACAGGTGTACCAATTACAGGCGATGTGACCTTTACCACAAATGGTATTACAAATGCGGTTACAGGAGCTGCCTACAACAGTCCGACTTATGGATTGGATGCCACATTGAATGGTTATACTTATCTAGCAAATCCATACCCTTGTCCGATAGTATTTGATAGTATTTATAACAATTCCTCTAATATCAAGGCTAGTTACTATTATTTGGATCCAACGGTAGGTTCTACAGGTGCGTGGGTATCTTACAATGCTATCAGTCATCAATCAAGTAACCCAAAATCAAATGTGGCGTTGTATGGTAAATTCATTCAGGCAGGACAAGGTTTCTTAGTGGGTAATAACAACAGTACTTCACCTGTTGTAGAATTGAAGGAATCCTATAAGGTGACTTCAACTGATTCAAGGACAGCTGTGTTTGGGATATTGACAGCACAAAGTAGTATTCGAGTGAGTCTGTTAAAATTGAGTGGCAATATTTTTATGCCAATGGATGCAGCGGTGGCAGTATTCGGAAATCAATTCAGAAATGGATTGGGAATAGAGGATAATGCTAAAATGAATAATGTAAGCGACAACCTAGCTATTATAGAGGGTGGTCAAAGTATGAGTATAGATGGCAGATTGCCTGCAACTGTAAAGGATGTCATTGCCTTAAATCTTGAACAATTGAGTGGTTCAAAATATCAATTGGTGATAGATGCAAGTACCTATAAAGGAAATGGTTTGTCGCCATATTTGGTGGATGCCTACACCAATAAGACAACACAATTGACAATTGGTATTGATACGGTAGCATTTACGGCAAATTCAACTGTTGCGTCTTCCTATCAAAATAGGTTCAGCATTGTATTCAAACCATCCATATTAAGTGTTAACAGTATCGTAGCAAGTGCTACCTTAAAGAACAATTCTGCAACAATTGTTTGGAATACGGCAGGAGAGAATGGAGTAGTACGTTACGAGATAGAGAAGTCAGTAGATGGTATAAACTTCTTAAAGATAGGAGAGGTGGCTGCAACGAATACTGCAACGGCTAGTTATTCTTCTACAGACAAAGTCGAAGTTACAACCACAACCTACTACCGCATAAAGGCGATAAATGTTGATGGAAGTGTAGGGTTTAGTAATATCGCTAAATTAACCACTATCAACACACCTTTCATAACTATTTATCCTAATCCACTAACAGGCAAAACCCTGAATGTTCAATTAGGGAATGTAGTAGCAGGTAAATATTTAGTAAGCATCACTAATGCGTTGGGACAAAAGGTAGGGGAAGAAACATTTGTTCATGCGGGAGGAAATGGTAACTATTCATTGAACACCAAAAAGCAAATAGCTGTTGGAGTCTATACTGTATCAATTCATTCTTCAGAAAGCAATCAATTAATTCATACTTCAATCCTTACAGTTAAATAACAAAGAAATGAAAGGGGGGAGATGAGCGTCTCCCCTTATTTTCTAAACTCATTTAAAAAATAATCATGAAATTGTTTATAAATAATTTGACAAAGATATTGGTGACCCTACTTATTATTGTTTTCACAGGGTTGAATGTAAAAGCACAAACCCCTACAGATGATCCAGGAATTGGAGGCCCCGGTGTTGGTGCAGCACCTGCAGGAGATGGTTCTCCTATAGTTCCCTTAGATGGAGGCATGAGTATTATGCTGATTGCTTCGGGTATTGGATTTGGGGCAAAGAGGTTAAGGAAGAATTGTTAAATAGTTTAGCTACTCTTAAATATTGTAGCTAAGGAATGCTGAATCTGGAAAACGGTGGCGAAATTGTATTTGATATAAAGTTTTTCAATTTGCAAAAGGTATCATTAAAACTAAAAACGCCTTTCAGTTAAGAACAAGTCAGCATATTAAGTATTCGTAGTATTTATGGGATTAACTATTATTTCTTGAAGTAGAAGTAAAGAAGGAGGCACAATAAAGATTACTGACTTCTAATTTGGCAAGGTGTCAGAAATTTATTTTTATTTATATCTCTAACGTCAAGACTATATTAAATCAAAAGCTTGTGCAAACTTGCAAAGCTCATAATATTCGTTTGTTTGTAATTTTTTACGAATGTTTTTTCTGTGGGTTTCTACTGTCCCAAGTGCTAGAAAAAGTTCTTCGCCAGTTTCTAACGAACTCTTTCCTAGTGCCATATATTTTAAAATTTCAATTTCTCTTTTTGTTAATTGTGTATAGAGATGAATATGTTTTCTTCGAAAATTATTTTCGCTTAAAATCCGTTCAACTTTTTGAGTAACATGTTGAACTGGATCAATTTTAAAAGACATATTAATGACTAATAATGGAAGCCCTTGCTCATCCCGCATCAATATTTTCATGGAACTCAAGTGCCATGCCCAATCCTCGCGACCATTATATTTTACTTGTTGAAAAAAGGTAATACTCTCGTCAGTATTGCGGTCTAACATCGCATGTAATTTGGGAGAATAATCTTTAGCATCTTCAGGATTGAAATATTTCTCCGTATATTCTTGTGTTGAAAAACTTCTGAATTCCTCAAGACTGATACCTAAAAGTGCAAGACCGTTCGGGGACATATATTCTAGCTTAAAGCTAGGCATACGAAATATCACAACAATCCCAGGACAAAAGGAAGAAACGGAATTAATTTGTTGAATTTGTTCTTTAATTTTATTTTCTAAAATCATATATTTTTATTTCAATAGGCCATTAAAGTTTACTCAAAAGTTCAAGTTTATTTAAATTAATTTTTTTTGTCTTAATGCGATAAGCAAGATCATATACAAATGTTCTGTTTTTTTTTAGTAAATGTTTTTTATATCAAAAAATACCCGGTTACGGGTATGCTTTATTTTTTGTAATTAAAAAATATTCTGACATAGGTCATAAAATATGATAATAATTAGCTCTTGTACATTAGGA
>CANCKV010000492.1 GCA_947378615.1 Chitinophagaceae bacterium
ATTGCTAAATTCAGTCCATTTAATATCATAAACATCAATTGGCAGTTTTACCTGAGCATTGACCGAAGAAATAAAAAGAAGAAAAAAAAGAAATAAGGAGCACCTTTTCATATATTAACTATTAAATAGTGGTTAGTTGTTAGTGGTTAGTTATTAAAGTGTGAACTATGAGTCAAGAAAAGCGAATTTGTTATAAATTTGAAGATTAATAATTTTATTATAACCACTAACCACTAACCACCAATCAATTATTTACTAATTGAATATAACCACTTCGTAAAATCATCTGAGGCTTTATCATTATCCCAACCCTTATCATTTCCTAAACGACCATTCAAATATTCGTTATAAAACCAAGGATCACCAACTACAACTACAGTTCCCTTACCAACTTTTGCAGAAGCTGCCACTGTATATTTGTCAGTTTGATGAACAAGTATTGGCTTTGCAGTTTTAGAAAGGCTCAATGAAGTAACCTCTTTCAAATAGACTTTCTTAGCAGTCTTAAAGATTGGATCTCCTTGAGGAATCATAAATGCGGCCATTTCGTAATTATCCTTTATAACTAAACTTTTCTTATCCCTATTTAGGGTAATTCCGAATGGCTCTGTCAACTTCATTGCATGATCAAATTCGCAGTTGCTGCTGTCGTTCATCATTACTACTAATACTCCTCCTTCTTTTACCCATTTCTTAATCGCTTTTATATGTTCTTTTTCAATGTAATTCGGCTTAGGCGTTTCTCTTTCGTTGTCTGGATCCACTATCAAATAAACAGATGTCCCCTTCAAGTTTTCTTCTGTTGGTGCTGTTTCTAACGATTTCACATCAAATCCATTTTTCTTAAATACATCCCCTAATTTACTGTAGCCATTATCAGTCTTATCTTCCCACAAATAATGAAAACGTTCTGATGTAAAACTTCCTGCAACTTTCTTAAACTCATGATTAAAGAAATAATCAAGCGTAACTGTTTTTGTTTGTGCAATACCCGCAAATGTCAATAGGGATAATGCTAATCCTAATACATAATTTTTTCTCATAAACTCTTTTTGTTTTAAATATTTAAAGGGGCAATGTTACTTATCATTTATAGAATAATTACTGATTTTAATTAGACTAATAAAAAAAAATCTAATTAGCAACACAAATTAAACTTCATTATCAATAAAAACCCTGCGCAAAGACGTAATTTCTTGTAAAAAGATTAAAGAGTTAACAATATTTATTTAATAAAAAGACATTAAATGCAATTGATTCCTACTTTCAACTATTGTATGCATAAAAGTTTTTCGCTTAAAGAGTTTCGTGGAGACACGAACCTCGGCAGTCTGCCGCGCGGCGTGTCCTCACACAGCGAAAAACTTTTATGCACCCCAACTATTTGCATTGTTATTTTGTTAGTTGCAACAATTAATACTTTTCATGAATAAAAACATCACTTCACAATTAATGAATTGGCATCAACACGAAAATTTACGTGAGATGCCCTGGAAGGAAGAGAAAGACCCATATAAGATATGGCTTAGTGAAGTGATACTTCAGCAAACACGAGTTGAACAGGGGACAGCCTATTATGAACGATTTATTCAGAATTTCCCTACTATCAAGGATTTAGCAAATTCAAAAGATGAAGTGGTATTCAAACTTTGGGAAGGGCTAGGTTATTATAACCGTTGTAAGAATCTATTGGCAACAGCTAGATTTATTACCAATGAATTAGACGGCGTATTCCCTTCTGAATATGAACAAATTATTAATTTAAAAGGAATTGGACCGTATACGGGTGCTGCAATTGCGTCCTTTGCCTTCAATAAACCCTTTGCCGTATTAGACGGCAATGTATTTAGGGTATTATCAAGATTGTTTGGAATCGACACACCTATTGATAGCACTATTGGGAAACAACAGTTTTCCAAACTTGCACAAGATGTTTTGGATAAAGAGAATCCTGCTTTATTTAATCAAGCAATCATGGATTTTGGTGCTACGGTTTGCAAACCTATGTCCCCTCACTGTCGGACTTGCCCTTTGCAATCAGCATGCAGTGGCTTTGAAATGGGAATAGTCAATAAGCTGCCTGTAAAAGAAAAGGTATTGAAAAAGAAGAATCGTTGGTTTTATTATTTCATATTGCAATATCAGGATACATTTTTAGTGGAAAAAAGGACAGGGAAAGATATTTGGGAGAATCTTCATGAATTTTATTTATTAGAATCCACAGAACAACTAATTTGGAATGATTCTTCTATTCATGACTGGCTTCAGGAACAACTCGGCATTGAGAATGCTATAGTTTTAGGCATTTCTCCCTTACAAAAACAGCAACTCACCCATCAATTGATTAAGGGACAATTTATAAAAGTTGAGATTAAATCTATGCACACACAATTACAAAAACATCAATGGTTACCAATGAATGAAGTGGTTAAACTTGCATTCCCTAAATATATCAATCAATACCTTTCGGTTTAAATACTGTAGGAAGTTGTAGGTTATAAGTTATAGGTTTTAAGTAAAAAATACATTCCTTCTCAGAAGGTTTTACCACTAACAACACGTGGTTTTCATAAAGAACACAAAAATTTAAGGAATCTTTTACTTGCTTAACCGGGTTAAATTTTATTTGAAACATTTGTGCTCTTTGTTTTTCCTTTGAATTCCTTGTGGTAATACCTCTAACCCCTACTTTTGCAATCCTCAATGAGAAATTGGTATGGAAAACAAATTAATGACGGCTATCACCCGCCTAAAGTCAATCAGTGACATCGGATTGCTGTATGCATCTAATGAATATGAAAAGGAACGATATGTAGAATTGAGGGAATTAGTATTTCAAATGATGAATACTATTAGTGACCATTCAATAGAAAATTTAAAGGAGGCATTCCCTTTAATGAAGGATTACCCTACGGTAAAAACCGATATTAGGGGGCTACTTCTATCGGAAGACAAAAAGATATTGATGGTAAAAGAAAGTGGTGATGGAAAATGGGCCTTGCCAGGAGGATGGGCCGATATTGGTTACAGTTCAAAAGAGGTGGTTATCAAGGAATTTAAAGAAGAAACAGGACTTACAGTTAATCCTGAAAGACTCTTAGCTGTTTTTGATAAGAAGTTCCATCCTCATCCTCCTCAGCCATTTTATGTTTATAAGTTTGTCTTTCATTGTGTGGCAACCTCTTTTGAAATAAATAAGGGATTTGATGTTTTGGATGTACAATATTTTGACATTAATCAACTACCTCCTTTGTCTGTAGATAGGATATTAGAAAGTCAAATTGAGCTCGTTTATAAAAAAGTGATAGACAATGACAGGGATACTTTTTTCGATTAGTAGAAATTTGAAAGAATGAGTGATACTAACAACTAATCGCTATTAGGGGTACATTTGACGAGATTTAAAATAATGAATAAGCATACAAAAATTGACGACATTCTTCTTCAGATGATTTCACCAAAAATAACTGAAATTGAAGAAAGGTTCAGTAGAGGAGAAGGATTGAAAACCGAAGATATCAATACATTGCTATTAAAGTCACAATTCAACCACATCAATCATTTAT
>CANCKV010000493.1 GCA_947378615.1 Chitinophagaceae bacterium
TGAATATATGTTTGTCCTGTAAAAATTACACCACTAAAAGTTTGTGCTTTTAATACAATCCATGCCGAAGTACTCGTTCCTTGTGTATTATTAAAAACGATTTGCCCCCAATTATAAGTACCATTCAAAACAATAATCGTATCTCCCGGCTTTGCCCCATTCATCTTACTTATGAGCGTAGCCTTTGTAGAGACCTGATAAGTGGTAGCAAATGCACTACCCCCTAACATCAAAAAGGCTGTTATTGCAAGAAAATGCTTTTGTATATATTTATTCCAAATTATCATAAATAACAATTAGTGTTTAGTGATTAAAAAGGGATAGTTACTTACATTATGGCAATTGTCCATTAACAGTAGATAATATTTCCCACTAGACAATTGTTTAATACCAATATTCAGCAAATCAGTGGTCAAACTATTCTTTCGCCAAACAAGATTACCAAGTGCATCAACTATCAACAAACTATTTGATGAAGTGGCATTAGTAATCTTGACATTCAAAAATTCATTTGCAGGATTGGGATAAATGGCAACTAAGGGTATCTTCTTATTTTCAGCTTCAGAAATTGTAGAATAGAATTTACTTCCATCCTTCATCAAACCTACTATTCTGAAATAATTTTTATCTGAAATGAGACCATTAAATACATAGTTATAGTCCACAATTCCTTTTGCTAATTCAGTAGCCATGCAATTGAAGTCAGTACCATTTTTACTCATTTCAATTTCATATTGCCTAACCTCTTCTTCCTTATCCACTTTCCAATTGATTGAAACTTGATTGTTAGTTAAAGTAGCTTTTACATAAACTATTTTAATGGGCAATGTTGAAGTAGTTGTCGCATTTGAAATATTTGTATAAGTAGAACTTCCCGCAGGATTCTCTGCTTTTACCCGATAATAATAAGTTGTATTTGGCGTTAGTCCTGTATCTGAAAAATAAATTCTGCCAACACGAACTGATGCAATAGAATCCCATTTAGTACTATCCAAAGAACGTTCGATTGAAAAAACTGAAAGATTATTCTGCGTTTCAGTCCAACTAAGATTAATACTACTAGAAGATGTAACCATTGATTTAAGTCCTGACGGGGCAAGTGGCAACTGATTATTAAATAAATAAACATTAGTAAGCCGCATCGTATCGTCCCTCAATAAAGTAGAATCAATTAGACTTCTGTAAATCCCCCATTTTGGTCGGATGAATGTATTTGAAGGACGAATTGTTAGAATATTATTGTTGGTATAAGTCAATAAAAGTTTCCCATCACTAACCCTGCTTAAAACAATAGAATAAGTGCCGTTTGCCCCTACTGTTAAATTTTCTGTTGCCCTCACCCAAATACCCAAACATGAATCTAAAGACGCGTATTTTACTACTACCATATTGGTAGTACTATCTTGTATATAAACAATCTGCATCTGCCTTTTAGTACCTTTTGCATAAGGACTCAATGTAAAAAGAGGCGAAGATTCATCTCCACCTACCGCCTTTATCTGATGGATATGCGTAAAATTGGGGCCCGATTGAAATTTCTTGGGTAATTTAAACATCCAACTATAGGTAAGGTGGTTCCCTGTATATCCTTTTAGATAAGAAGGCGAATTAGCATCAGTCTTAATCTCTGTGCGCTGCCTATCGAAGTTGATACAACGGTCATTATCTATGTGTACATGACTATAAAATTCAAAAACATATTTACTGAAGGTACTATCCCACACTTCTAAGATATGTCTTCCGAATTGAGGATGATTCGTGCATTGGTCAGGCGTTTCTTCCTTTGCCCCATTATTTAAGCCCATCACACTATCAATTTCTTCATAACTGCGACTAGGACTCGTTGCATTTAGGGTAGTTTGGGAAAAAGAAGGAGTAGTGATGGCAATTAATGCCACCAAAAACAATCCACTTTGTAGGAAACTATTCCTTCTTTTACCCATTTTCTCTAAATCTATAATTGAATCATTAATATTCTGATTGATTTAATTTTCACCATTCAATCCCTTAAATATTTTTTATAGTGCCCAATTAGGTCCCACTTCCTTTGGTTGTAGTGGATGACATACATCACTTTTAGAAATATATTCTTCTGCACCAACACTATTTTTCCCAACTAAATCTTTTGGATAAAATAAACCATCCTTCCCATTAGAACCCTTCACCTCTTGTTTTGTGACACCTGCATTCTTATCCAAACCAATCATTTCGCCAATAGAAATAATATTCTTTTCAAACTTATTTGGAATAAAATGAAGGAAACTTGTAGTTGGGTCTGCATCAGGAATAATTACTTCAATATTTGATTCTTTACAGTTAATTATCAAGTTATTTTTAATCGAGTTGCCTTCAGGCATTAAACACATTTGATACTGTGGCCAATGCTTTTTATATGAATCCCCTATTTGTAATCCTACACCACCTGAATTGATGATGGTATTATTTTCAATCACACAATTTCTCACTTGATAGTATCTTGGTGCACCTAACGATTCATTATCGCCATGACCCGGCTTAAATTCTGTTGTCAATGCCTTGTCCGTATATTCACCTGCCATCATCAACATAGCCTTATCAGACACATTGCTGATGTAGTTATTGACTACATGCAAATTCTCTCCGGCAAAGCGCATTCCTAATGTACCTGCCCTGTTTTCACCCAAAATAAAATTCCCTTCAAACGTATTGTTATGACCTTGTCTATTTGTAAATGCACCCATACAAGCCCTTACGGTATTGAACCGAACGACATTATGATTAGATTTCAACGATACTATCTCTACTCCTTCTCCATCGGCATGGTCAAACAGATTATGTTCTACCGTGAAAAACGCACCATCATCACTTGGCTTGCCTAATTTTCCCGGGCCCCAAATACGCATGATTTCCCTACCATTTTGTTTGGCATAAGGAATGTCTTTGAAATAACAATAGGTAACCGTATTATGCCTTGAACCTTCAATGGCATTTCCTAAAACAGGCTCTACATTATTTTTGCCTTTAAAGAAACAATGTGTCAAGAGATTATTATTCCCACTAAAAAATATCCAATAATATTTAGCACCAAAATCAGCAGGATTATAATCGATGATAGCCGTATTAGATATCGTACAATAATCTGAATTAAAATTCAAGACAGCACCTTTTCTAATCGCACCGCCTTTAAAAAGCAACCCATCTACTTTCAGATATGGTTTGGTAAATGTCAACATACTACTGCCATCTAAAATAACTTTCCCCGCAGTTTGTGCTTTGATAGTAACAGGTGCATCCGCAGTTGCAGTTGCATTAAAATCAATGACAGCGTCTTTCCATTCTCCATCTTTCATTGTAATCACATCTCCCGCCTTAGCAGAACTTATTGCACTAGTCAACTCGGAATTGTTAGATACCAATATTTCTTTACCCGCAGCATATCCAATTTGAAGGGATAGCAAAACTGTAAAACCCAAACAAAGACTCTTCGCTTTGCTTACCATAAAAAATAATCTTTGTTTCATAACTTAATTTTTGTATTTAAATAAACTTAAAAGCAAATACTTACTATCATTGAATTAA
>CANCKV010000494.1 GCA_947378615.1 Chitinophagaceae bacterium
ATAACGTACAACTCGCTAAGTTGTCAAAGAATAATTTTATTTATTGAATAATTAAATTAAATGATGAAGAATACACATTTGCCGCAGCTAATTCACCGTATCCAATTGGATAAATGGTTCAATTTTAAAAATAACCTTAGTAAAAAAGCGTCAATAAGCTTTTTGTTTATTCTTATTATTCTAGCTTTTAATTCAATGATTGTATTTGCTCAAACCAATACAATACCTGTTAATTATCAACCACATTTGCATCCACGTTTGTTATTATACAATGAAGAAGTAAGTGATTTGAAGAATGACATTGCAGGTGATATTTTAAAAAATAAAGTCAATCTTGCCATTATTAAGAAAGCAAATGATATGATTACCCTTCCTCCTGTACAAAGAATTGTGGAAGGAAGAAGATTATTAGCCGTTTCGAGGGAGTTTTTGAAACGTATATTTTTCCTTTCCTTTTCCTATCGTATAACAGGGGAATTGAAATATGCCGAGCGGGCTGAAAAAGAGATGATTGCAGTAGCTGAATTTAGTGATTGGCATCCACAACACTTTTTAGATGTAGGCGAGATGACTGCGGGTATGGCAATTGGATATGATTGGTTATATGATTTCCTTTCGGATAATACTAAAGCAACGCTTGCTAATTCAATCATCAATTTTGGCATCAATCCGTCATTAGATAAATCGGCTGTTTGGGAAGTTGAGGGTGGCAATAACCACAATCAGGTAAATAATGCAGGACTTGTATTAGGTGCTTTGGCCGTATATGAGAACAATCCGAAGTTAGCAAAACGAATAATTGACAGGGCGATTGATAAAGTACGACTACCGATGAAAGAATACGAACCCGATGGTGCCTATGAGGAAGGATATGGCTATTGGAATTATGGAACCACCTTCGGAGTCATGATGATTGCTCAATTAGAAAAATCGTTTGGAACTGATTTTGGTATTTCCACTGCAAAAGGTTTCTTAGAGTCGAGTCAATTCATGCTGAATATGACGGGTCCCGATGGCAAATGTTTTAACTATGCAGATTGCTTTGCCAATCAACGAGAGGTGTCTCCTGCGATGTTTTGGTTTGCTAAAAAACTAAAGGACAATCAAGTCATTTATCACCAAATAGATTTCTTAAAAAGAAGTACTGCCAAGGAATTGGCGTCAGATAGAATGATGCCCGAACTATTGATTTGGTCAAAGGGTATCGATTATTCAAAAATAGTGGTTCCTGAAAATAACCTTTGGGTCGGGCAGGGCGAATGTCCTATGGCGGTAATGAGGACATCATGGACGGATTCGAATGCGATTTTTGTTGGGATTAAGGGCGGCTCGCCCTATACTAGTCATGCCCACATGGATGCAGGTTCGTTTGTGATAGATGCAATAGGTGAGAGGTGGGCAATAGATTTGGGACCACAAGAATATAATGATGTAGAAATAAAAGGTGTGGACTTGTGGAATCGTGAACAGCAAGGGCAACGGTGGCAGGTATATCGGCTCAATAATTTTGCTCACAACGTTTTGACTGTAAATGATTCATTGCATCGGGTAAAAGGCAAGTCGATTATTAATAGTTATAGCGATGCAACAGATTCTTTGAGTGCTACTACCGATGTAACGTCGATGTTTGCCCCTTTTTTGAAATCGGCAATTAGAACAATTTCCATCCTTGACAAGAAGAAGATAGTCGTAAAAGATGAGTTGATAAATACAAAAAACACAACTCATATCAGGTGGTCAATGCTAACAGAGGCAAAGGTTACAATTAAGAGTGATAGTGTGATTGAATTGACACAACATCATAAACACATCCTGTTAAGACTTAATTATAATGGAATTGCCAAGCCATTTATTAAATCTGCAAAACCTGCTACAACTTATGAGAATCAAAATAAAGGTGTTTCGATAATTGGATTTAATTTCGATTTGATACCAAATGAAATAAATAAGTTTGAAGTGTATTTTGATTTTGGGAAGTAAACGCAATTAATGATAAGTGTATCACGTTTGATATAACTACTTAAGATTAGTTATTATATACTTTAGACAAACTCATTTAAGCGTTACCTGTTTCTAAATCCCTTTGGAGATATTCCAATTACATTTTTAAAAATTCTTGAAAAATGAAATGGGTCATCATAACCTAACTCAAAGGAGATTTGTTTTACCGATAACTCTGTATTTTCAAGGTATTGACAGGCATGTTGCATCTTTAGAAAAAGAAAGTAATTGATAGGGGAATTATGGGTCTTCTGTTGGAATAAAGTTGAATAATGCGATACTGACAACGATACATTTTCCGCCAACTCTTTTAGTGAAACCATCATGTTCAGTTTAGTTTTCATAAATGCAATTGATTTTTCAATTGGATTATGTTCGTTTAACACATTGCTTTCTTTAAATAGGATTGGTCTAAAGCTTGTGAGATAATAAGGGAAGGATAAATATGCATCCAACATATTATCCATGTTATCCGCTATTTCAAGACTTGAAAATATTTTATTAAAAACAATATCCCTATGTTCATCTATGGTAATTGAAATGGGACTAAAAGAATCTTCACTTCGTAAGTGCCTTACAATTGAATCTGCATTCTCTCCCGCAAAATGTACCCAATAAATGGACCAAGGATTTGTTTTGTCAGCTCCATACTTGTGAGCAATATTTGGAGGCAGTATCGCTAATTGATTCTCTTTTAATGCACGTTTTTCTTCATTAATCTTATACCACCCTTCTCCTTTCACACAATATATAAGTACAAATTGCTGACAACCATTTTTCCTCTCTCTACTGTGAAATTGGGCATGAGGATAATAGCCAATATCTGTTATATACAGGCTCTTACATAATGGATGATTCATTGCTTTATTGAGTGTAAATGAAGGCATGATATAAGATTTCTGCCCTTGAAACCCTTCTTTCTTGTATAAAACACTCATTTCGTAAGATTATCTATGTTTATCGTAAGATTTACTATTTCAAAGATGGGGATTTTAAGGCAGTTTTGCATCAAAATAAATTAATTCACATAAAACGAATGCGTCAATGAAAAATAGTAGTCTTCACTCAACCGTAATAATAGCACTATTACTGATAGGAAATCTCGCAGTTAGCCAAGTTCAAACAGTTTCAAATTCAATTTATATTAATAGTAAAGATACGGGAAGGATATTCGATGGTATTGGGGCATTGAGTGCAGGGGCAAGTTCAAGACTCCTGATAGATTATCCTAAGAAACAACGGGATGAAATATTGGATTATCTCTTCAAACCAAATTTTGGTGCAGCCTTGCAAATAAACAAGGTAGAGATTGGTGGCGATATGAACTCAACAGATGGTTCCGAACCAAGTCATAGCCGAACAAGTGATGACCAAAATTATAATAGAGGCTATGAATGGTGGTTGATGGAAGAATCGAAGAAACGGAATAAGAAAGAAACACTATATGCGTTGGAATGGGGAGCACCACATTGGATAAACCCACAAAAGAATAACGTTTGGACAAAAGAAAACATTACCTATATCTTAAATTGGATTCGCCATGCCAAATCAG
>CANCKV010000495.1 GCA_947378615.1 Chitinophagaceae bacterium
TAAACTGACACTGCTTACAGGTATGGTAAAGACCCATAAATTGGTACCGGTACCAGTAGCATTTTGAGACATATTCAAGGGGCTATACTGAGATATATAGGAATTTGATGGAGACCCAGTACCTGATACAATGACCGAATTAAGATTGATATAATATGAATATGGATTAGTAGCGTCTAATGTAATGGCATTAGAGCCATTAATTGAAGTGGTATTAATTGAAACAGTATTATAATATTCAATAGTAAATTGGGTAGCCAAGTTTTGTGTAAGATTATTAACATTGACAGACCTAATCTTTCCAGAACCAGATGCAGTTGTAGTAGTGACAGTGAGTGATTTATTGGCAGCATCTAGTGCGCTTGTTGCATCAATATACAATGCATTGCTAATTGTTAAGTTATTATTCTGTAAAATAGTGGTTCCAGAACCCCCACCTTGGCTAATATTGACTGTATATAAATCTTTATTAGTATTCAAAGTTATATACTGCGCATCAGAAAAATTGAATGAGGCAGAACCAGAGACTGCCCAAGTTCCTGCTGTACTGATAAAAACATCTGAATTAAAGGTTCCAGAATTTGTATTTTGATTATGGCTTTTTATATTGATAGAACCGCCGGTAAAGTTCATGGTACTTGTACCACCAAATTTAAAGATGTTATTCGAACCTGTAAAAGAACCACCTGCAGGAATTGTGAGACTGCCAGAAGATATGACAGTAGCGCCACTACTTCCAGAATAATATTCACCATATAAGTTAATTGTACCTCCATTTATAGTTGCAATTGCAGGGGTGCTATTAATAACTAATTCAACAGGTGTTGTGTTACTTCCTAAATTCATTGTTCCTGAGGTCACTGTCAATGCACCACTTACTGTATAAATGGTAAGACTTGAAACTGAGCCTCCGCCTGAACTAATTATTCCAGAACTATTGTTCAAAGTCAACCCACCTGTAGCAGTACAAACAGTTGCTGCTGAACTTCCATAAGGAGAAATTGTGGAGGCACTCGTAATATTAAAGGTACCGTTTGCGATGGTTAATGTTTGAGATGTTGTGGCAGTTGCCATTGTAAATGGAATTCCAAGTGTAAGTGAGTTACTAGCACTTGTGCCTAGACTTAAATAAACATTATTAAAGGCTGTAGTTGGAGAACCGGTTCCTGAAAGTGAAACTGAAGAACCTGCATTAACAAAAGACACATTACCCTTAGCCGTATTCAGCATATTGAAGTTACCACCATTGTTTGTTAGGTTTCCTCCAATACTAACAATATGAGCACTACCTGCGGCAAAAGTGAGGGTTGTTCCACTAGCAATCAAGGTGGTAGTGGGTAATGACAAAGTAAGTGATGTACCTGAAATTGCTGCCACTATTGTTCCGCTTGGTACATTTGTTCCAGTAACTGTTTGTCCAACTGCTACGGATGTGCCTGAAGTTAAAGAAACAGCATATCCTAATGAACCTTGTGTTGCAGAGGCTGTCGTTGAAACAACAGTTCCAGTAGTTACAGCTGTAGAACTAGTAACAAATGAAGAACTACTTTCTATTACAACATTGCCTAAAATTGTTACCATCCTTGCGGTTACATTATTCCCAATTGTCAGGGTACTATTTGCAGGCGTTATGGGACCTAAACCCCCACCACTACCCTGCGTTGTTCCAGCATTTGAACTCGAAGCATTATTAATAAATAGGTTTGTTACGATGATATTAGCATCAATAGTAACACTTGCATTGATATACAAATTGGGTATCGTTCCTGCTGCTGTAGGTGTAGTACTAGCTGCAGCCCACTGATTTGTAGAAGAATTGTATGTCTGCCAACCTGTAATCGAGGCAAAGGAAGTAGCAGAAGAGGTGTTCCGATAATCACCATTTGATTGTCCAAAAGCGACACCGAATACTAGCAACAATGCTGTAAGAGTTAAGGACAATTGTTTGCCAAAGAAAGATTTTAGACTAGAGAAGCGTCCATTGTTTTTCATATATCCATTTTTAGTGTTAGTATTATTAATTGTTTTTAAAGCAAGCATTGTATTATTCAATAGCGTGTTTTTGTTTGTTGCAAGCATCTTAATCGTTATTAATAGAAAATGTTTGTAAAATCGTTTATGCAAAATTAGCTAGGCATTCAGGGATTTTTGAGCAATCAAGGTCTCATGTTTCAAACCCATATTAGAATACATAGTTTGTATGGGTTTTCGAAAAACAAACTTACTATTCCTGTGTAAGTCTGTAAAATCATTTCGTTTCCCAAACCATGAATCTCTAATCTTTGTCATAAACTAATTCTTGATTGTATTATTAATCTTATTATTTAGAAATTTATTTTATTTCAGATTAACCAACTTCATAAAAGTTGGCAAATCAGTGCAAATTGTATTCAAAATTCTTTAATCCACTTATAATAATCCCCCTCCCAAACTTTGGGTAAATAATAAAGACGTAAAAAATTATTGGTAGTACTATTGCTTAATTGATTTTTTAAAAAAATATTTATTAAACAATCTAAAGCTCATAAACCCATTTGTGATAACGACAAAACGAATTGGTATTCCTATTTGAATGATAAATATTTCACAACTATAATCATGTCACTCTTTCAGGGTTTTAATTCAATTATTGTTTCAGTCCTATAATATTTGCATCCCTTTGGGATTTATAGGGATTAAAGCCTTCAAATCAATATTATCTTACATCCATTATTTGAATTTTGAGTACTATTTAACTTATTACAAATTCCTTAAACCAAATCAATAGGGCTTTTTCAGTTTCTACAACAATTTATCTTAGCACTTAAGTGCAGAACACTTTATGGTTAATACAAAAAACTTTGGCGACCTTCGTTTCGAAATAATTAAGCAAGGGTTTCTTTTATGGCCTTTTACAAATTGTTTTCAAATAATAATAGGATTATGCTAAGGTTGATGATTTCTTTAAAGCAAAGTTTTATACCCTCTCATTTTTATTGGGGAATAAGCTCCAACCTTGTCAACTCCTCAACTATTCAATTTCTTATTCTATACACCCTAGCAATTGCTTTTCATCTTCCTCATTTATATATCATCAACTTGCAGTACATCGAAAATTCTGCACACACTCCACCGTGACTATTTACAAATTCTATTTGTCCTCTCCTAAAAATAATTCTTTTTTAGTGGATTAGTATTCGTCGGAGTTCAACGAATATTCATTTTATATTGAGGTGTATTCTTCGAACAAAAATTAGTATTTCTCAAGTGTCGAAGAATACTACTCCGAGCAAAACTAGTACTAGTCAAGCGTCGAGGAATACTATTCCGAGCAAAATGATTATTCGTCAGAGGTCAACTAGTAGTGCTTTTATGTTGAGGAGTATTCCTCGGCCAAAAAAGAATACTCTTCAAGCGCTGACTAATACTGCTCCGAGTAAAACTAGTATTCGTTAAGCGGTGAGGAATATTAGTCGAAATGAATTGGAATATTTTAAATTTGTGAACATAAAACTGTGTAATGCGAATCAAGGGTTGAAAGTACCGATAGGTACTAAATATTTGTAGTAAAAT
>CANCKV010000496.1 GCA_947378615.1 Chitinophagaceae bacterium
AGTGGAAAATTTTGGGCTATTTTGTGGTTATTGTTGCCTTTCTGTTGGGCTTTATGGCTAATAGAAACGAAAGTAGTCATTGGACAATTGCTATTTCCTTTGTTATAGGGGCTGTATTTAGTGCTACAGCAGGTTACATAGGAATGAAAGTCGCTACAAAGGCAAATGTTCGTACTGCACAAGCTGCAAAAACTAGTCTAGCAAAAGCTTTAAATGTATCATTTACGGGTGGTTCTGTTATGGGATTAGGCGTTTCTGGGCTTGCTGTTTTAGGTTTGGGTAGTCTCTTTTTAATTTTAAAACATTTCTTTTCACCTACAGGCGATGCGGCAGGAATGCTTCGTACGATTGAGGTACTGACTGGGTTTTCTCTTGGTGCCGAAAGTATTGCCTTGTTTGCTCGTGTGGGTGGAGGTATTTATACAAAGGCTGCCGATGTAGGAGCCGATTTAGTGGGTAAGGTAGAGGCAGGTATTCCAGAAGATGATCCTCGTAATCCTGCAACAATTGCGGATAATGTGGGGGATAATGTGGGAGATGTAGCTGGAATGGGAGCCGATTTGTTTGGTAGTTATGTAGCTACTGTATTAGCAACTATGGTTTTAGGTCAAGAAACTATTGCTAAAGGAGATGCATTTGGCGGTCTTTCTCCTATTTTATTGCCTATGTTGCTTGCAGGTGTGGGTATTTTATTGTCTATCTTAGGAATGTTTTTTGTTAGAATCACTGATTCGCCTAATGCTAATACTCATCATGTGATGAGAGCTCTTAATATGGGCAATTGGGGCTCGATGGTATTGACTGCAATTGCAGCTTATTTCTTAGTAACTTATGTATTGCCCGAAACGATGGTTCTTCGTGGATTGTCATTTACTAGAAATGGTGTTTTGGGTGCAATAGCAGTTGGTCTTGGAGTAGGAATCTTAATGAGTATTATTACTGAATACTATACGGCAATGGGAAAAGCTCCTGTATTGAGTATTATTCTTAAATCTGGAACTGGTCATGCAACTAATATAATTGGTGGGCTTGCAGTAGGTATGGAAAGCACATTTCTGCCAATTTTAGTGTTAGCAGGTGGTATTTATGGTTCGTATGCTTGTGCAGGTTTATATGGTGTGGCAATCGCTGCTGCAGGTATGATGGCAACGACTGCTATGCAATTGGCTATAGATGCCTTTGGTCCTATCGCTGATAATGCAGGTGGTATTGCTGAAATGAGTGAACTACCTTCTGATGTTCGTGAAAGAACAGATATTTTGGATGCTGTTGGTAATACAACTGCTGCAAATGGTAAGGGTTTTGCAATTGCTTCTGCTGCATTAACTTCCCTTGCGTTGTTTGCTGCTTTTGTGGGTGTGGCAATGCCTGATAATCAACATATAGATATTTATAAAGCCGACGTGCTTGCCTCTTTGTTTATTGGTGGAATGATTCCATATATATTCTCTTCCTTAGCAATAAGTGCTGTAGGAGAAGCAGCAATGGCAATGGTAGAAGAAGTGCGTCGTCAGTTTAGGACAATTCCTGGCATTATGGAAGGAACAGGGAAACCTGAATATGAAAAGTGTGTGGCTATCTCGACTGAGGCTTCATTGAAAAAGATGGTTCTTCCTGGTGCAATCACTATCATCTCTCCTTTATTAATGGGCTTCATCTTCGGTCCTGAAGCATTAGGAGGTTTCCTTGCAGGTGCAACAGTAAGTGGTGTGTTGATGGGGATTTTTCAAAACAATGCAGGCGGTGCATGGGATAATGCTAAGAAAAGTTTTGAAAAAGGTGTTCATATCAATGGTGAAATGCATTATAAAAAATCGGATCCACACAAGGCATCAGTTACAGGTGATACTGTGGGTGATCCATTCAAGGATACTTCAGGTCCATCAATGAATATTTTAATCAAATTGATGAGTATCGTATCATTGGTAATTGCTCCTACTCTTGTGACTATGAATAAGACTGCAAAGATTGATAAACCATCAAATATCAGAACAATCGAAGTGAAGGTCTTAGATAATGATAGTGTTGAAAATACGACTACGACTGTTTCTATTAATGACCACTCAAAGAATGATGGAGATTTAGTACAGGCATTGAAAAAAGATGGTTTGGTGAGTGGTAATGATGTTAAGGTTCAAATAATTGACAATAAGATAATTATCAATGGAAAAGCTATTGCAGATGATGTTGCTAAAAAGTATGCATCTTACCTTTCAAAACCCATTGTCTCAGGACTTTAGTAAATAAAGGATATTCTCATTAATTAATAAGCGGGCATTTGAATTATCATTTGTAATTCAAATGCCCGCTTTATTTATAGAAATCTATTTTTAGTCATAATATGTTTCAAAACGTAATACCTACTACTTAAAACTTATAACCTGTTACTTATAACCTATTACTTATAACCTATTACCTAAAAACTTCAAATAAACAATTGAATCAATAACCAAACTGCTGGAGTTGCCAATAATAACGAGTCGAATCTGTCTAAGAAACCACCGTGTCCCGGCATGATTTGACCACTGTCTTTTACACCTGCCATTCTTTTTAGTTTGCTTTCTAATAAATCACCATAAGTGCCTACAATTGCTGCTGTAGAAGAAATAATGAGCAGTAATTTGATGTTGTCAATATGAAATAAATATTTACAACCAAATGTAACCACTACAATAGCCAATATGGCACCACCTATCGTTCCTTCCCAAGTTTTTTTTGGTGAAATAGGGGAGAAGGGGGTCTTTCCAATAAAGGAACCTACTATATAAGCCATAG
Organism: Chitinophagaceae bacterium; assembly: GCA_947378615.1. GTDB lineage: Bacteria > Bacteroidota > Bacteroidia > Chitinophagales > Chitinophagaceae > Parasediminibacterium. The sequence continues at coordinate 2,776 of CANCKV010000496.1, forward strand.
TATCGTTAATCCAAATTGATGCAATTAATATGACAGGAAGTTGCCAAGTAGCATCACTAAATGTATGATTTATCAATGCAGAATCGTCCTGCAAACGTAGCATGAGTCCCCAACTGAGAGAGATGTAAACGAGTCCTAGAAGGGAATAGCCAATTACTTTTATATTCAGGTTCTTCTTTATGACTATTTCATTCAAACAGAATAGTATGGTGAATAATTGCAGTCCATACCATCCAATTCCATGCATTGTTATCCTTCCAAAACGGTAAGAGTTATTAGCATTCAAAAGCATAAAAGCGAACCCAATTAGCATGATGAAATTTCGATGGAAGTTGGAAATTTCTTTATAAGGAGGATAAATGAGTGCAATTATCTTTTGGTATTCAATCCAACAGCCAAAATGAATGAGGGAAAAAAGTGCCAAAAAGCTCCATTGATTCCATAATAAACCACTTAGCATGACTGCTACAAATACTACGGCAGTGAGTGCCCTTGTTTTAAAAACCTGAATATTTAATGCCATACTTTTAGTTGTTAGTGGTTAGTTGTTAGTGGTTAGTTGTTAGTGGTTGTTAGTGGTTGTTAGTGATTGTTTGTTAATAGTTATAATTTCTTTGTTATGAAATTTTATTCTAACTACTAATAACTAACCACTAACCACTAATAACTAACAACTAACCACTAAAAAAGGCTTACTCGTCGTAATATAATTGTACTTCTTTTAGTTGAGGTATCTTGGAAGTTTCAAGGATATTAATCCTGAACTCTT
>CANCKV010000497.1 GCA_947378615.1 Chitinophagaceae bacterium
ATTGTCTTCTTCATTTCGAGCCGCAACAACTACACTTATAAATAATTTTGATCTGCTTTCTTTGATATTGTGTAATGAAAAATCAGGAATAGCTTTCCAGTTACTTCTGTAAATCAATAATAAAATTGAATAAACAAATAGTAATAGCAATACAATGAATAGAAATATTTGGAGCATCCTTAATGATATAGAGTACAAAAATAATTGTTTAGGATTGAATCAAATAACTAACTTTATGAAGAATGCTAATTGATATGAAGTTCAAATCTTTCAACCTATTTCTAGTCGTTATTGTATCCTGCTTCTCTGGGTTAATGGGATGGTCTCAAAAAACAATCGAGCCATTTATTAAACTAACAGAGCCGCTAAAAGAAACCAACATAGTTTACAGCAATCAAAAGTTCATCATTGGAAGTACTTGCAAATCATGCGTAGTAACAATTAATCAAATTCCTGTAAAAGTTTACTCAACTGGAGGTTTTGCCATGGAATTAAATCTTGTTGAAGGAGACACTAGTTTTACCATTATCTCATCTTCAAAAAACAGCAAGGAAATCTCTAAAACAATACATTATTCTTACAAAAAACCAGCAGCAGAAAAAGAGGTAGGCGATTTGTCTATAGAAAGAATTCAAATATTTCCTGAAGGAGATTTAGTTTTAAAACCTGGCGACATTTTATCCATTAAAGTAAAGGCCCTTCCAAATTGTAAAGTAAAACTTATGAATGGTTTTGCTTTGTATGAAATGCCGAAAACTATTAATAATCCTATTCAAGGGATTTATCAGGGAGAATACATTGTTCAACCTACCGATACATTCAACCAAACTAAATTAATTGTACAATTAGACAGCGCAGGAAAAATGATTTCCAAATCGAGCAGCTCTTCGTATACTGTTATGCGTGATACCTCCATAGACATGGTAATAACAAAAGGGCGATTAGCACATTTGCTTTATGGACTTGGAGAAGATAGATTAGGCGGGGCGAAAATCGGCTATATCGACAGCTTAATACCTTTAAAAGTTATTGGAAAAGTGGGAAGTAATTATAAAATTCAATTGGCTAAAAACAGAACAGCTTATATACCAGATGAATTAGTGAATCCATTACCAAAAGGAAGCTTCGCTGCAAAATCACTTACGGATAAGATTCGTGTGATGGGTGACTCAAATTATGATTATGTAAAAGTGCAGCTCTTTAATAAATTGCCTTATCAATCTTTTCAATTAACCGAACCATCAAAAATAATTGTTGATGTTTTTGGTGCCACTAGCAATACAAATTGGATTGATCAATTATCCTCGGCAAAAGAAATAAAGAAAGTGGAATACGAACAAATGGCTGATGATATACTAAGAATAACAATCACCTTAAATCATCACCAACACTGGGGCCATAAAATATTTTACAAAGACAATGTTTTAATCATTCAAGTAAAGCATCAACCTAAAAGCTTATCCCTCAACAATCTTACCATTGCAATTGATGCTGGACATGGAGGTACGAATACCGGTGCAGTAGGACCAACGGGTATAGCAGAAAAAATGATAACGCTTCCTATTTCCATTAAACTTCAAAAGTTATTGGAAAACGAAGGAACAAAAGTAATCATGACAAGAACTACAGAAACTTTTTTTGATAATAAAGAACGAATTTTATTTTATAGAGATAGCGCTCCCGACTTATTAATCAGTATTCATTTAAATGCTTCAACAGATCCATTTAGATCAAGTGGCACTAGCACATTTTATAGATATGAAGGCTTTAAACCATTAAGCAAAGCTATTTACAAAAGAATGCTTGAATTGGATTTAAAAGATTATGGAAATAATGGGTCTTTTAATTTTATGCTTAATAGTCCTACTGAATATCCTAACGCTTTAGTAGAGACGTTATTCCTTAGTAATTTAGAGGAAGAAGAAAAAGTGCTCGATGAAGGTTTTCAGCAAAAAATAGCAGAGAAAATCTTGTTAGGCATGAAAGATTTTTTACAAAGTTGTTTGTGATTTTTATTTTATTACTCTCCAATGAATTAAAGGCTGAATGAAATAACAATACAAAGCAATAATAACAATACTCGATACATTTAGAATAAAACCAATCTTCAACATAGACTTCATTTTAATTAAATTACTTGCGTAAACAATTGAATTAGGGGGCGTGCTCATGGGCAACATACTCGCACAACTGGCTCCAATTGTCATTGGTATTCCTAATAGCAAAGGATCTAGTTTCAATGAGATAGCCAATGAAGTAACTACCGGTGATAGAACCATGACTTGAGCAACATTGCTAATTAATTCACTAAAAAAAACAGAAAAAGTAGTAATAATCAACATCAAAATAAAGATGTGCTGAACCCCGATTTCGCTCATATACATTCCAGCTTTTTGCATCAGATTTTGCGATTCTAATGCATTGGCTATTGCTATACCTCCACCAAATAATAGAAGTATGCCCCAAGCCATTTTATCTGCATCTTTCCAATCCAACAACATAATATGTTTTTGATTTTCTTTTTTTCCTGAGGGGATAATAAATAAACTAACGGCGCCCATTAAAGCAATATTAGTATCATCTAATTTGATGAATTGTTGATAATAATTAATAGCATCTTTAAAAATCCAACAACTAATAATGGTTAGAAAAACGACGCCAACTCTTAGTTCTGGTTTTGAAATTTTTTGTAGGTTTTTTAATTCTTCATTCATGAATTTTTTACTTTCTGGTGACGATTTTATATTGTTTGGATAAACGAGTTTAACCATCACCCAATATAATAAGAACATCAAAATGATTGTTAATGGAATAAATAATTTCATCCAATCCAAGAAGCCAATTTCATAATTGAATTTTTCTTCTATATAATTTATATAGGCGATATTAGTAGGGGTTCCAATTATTGTGCCGATTGCAAAATTGGAAGAGTATGCAATTGATAACATTAAAACCATTGAAAAGTTTTTTATGTCTTGCTCTGAATTGCTTTGATTGCTTACTATATGAATCATTGAAATAGCAATTGGATACATCATCATGGTTGTAGCTGTATTGCTTAACCATAAGCTGAGAAAGGCTGTTGAAATGATGAACCCAATTATAATGTTATTGCCATTTGTTCCTGTTAGTTTTATAATGTTTAATGCAAGTCTTTTATGTAGATTCCATTTTTCAATGGCGATGCCAATAAAGAATCCTCCCATAAATAAAAACACAACTGGATCTGAGTAAGCTTTTGTGATTTCTTTTATGGTGTTTATTGAAAACAAAGGAAATATTATCAGTGGCAATAATGCGACAACTGGATTAGGGACACAATCAACTATCCACCAAATAATCATTAAAACAGCAACAGATAAAACAACATTTGCATTTTGTGAAAAATGAAAAGGATTTATAAATAGTAAAAGAAAAAATATTGTTATCCCTATAATAATTCCTGTTATTTGTCCATTGATTTTCACAAGAATCAAACTACTCATTATGAAAAATTAATTTGCCTTTAATAGATATATTTTTATGTGATTACTATCAGTGTG